>NZ_JAPDBM010000012.1:0-89822 GCF_027705265.1 Aeromonas sp. QDB11
TGAAAAACATCTCGCAGATAGAGCATTCACGGCACAGGAGTATGCATGGATTTATGTTGAATCTGCTTGGAGGGCTGATCGCGTACTGCCACAAAGACAACAAGCCAGCCTTGAATCTTACATCCGAAGAGCAAGCCGTGATAATGCTGGCTTAAACCGATCTCAGGTTAAGTAGGTAGATACTCTGAAATTTTATCTCATGATGATGGTTAGCTATTTGATGATCTCACCACAATTAATATCTAACCTATCAATATAATCACCCTTGATATGGACAAATAAAGACACAGAAAGAAAACGTTTTACATTGATTTAGTGTGCGGTAGTTCAAAGGTACAGCAGTTGTTTATTTTCATTCCTAACGTTATGTCTAAAATCTCTCCACTCCTGTTCGCTACGGAATCAACAGGACAATAACAATATGGGACTCTTACCAATGAAAAAGACACTACTAGCCGTCACTATCTCTTTATCTCTGTTTGGGCTGACAGCCTGCAATTCTGAAAATACCAGCAAAGAGCATATTCCTCTTGAATTAACCGTTGCTCATATCAACGATACCCACGCCCATCTGGACCCGACGGAGAATGGCTTGGCCATACAGCCTACGGGTCAACAGAAGTTCGAGTTTTTCGCCAAACTGGGAGGCTATCCTCGGCTGAAGTTCAAACTGGATGAATTGCGCGAGCAGGCTGGCAAAGATGGTCGTCACTTCCTGACCCTGTTTGGCGGAGATGCCTTCCAGGGTACACTCTATTTCACTCAGTTCCGTGGCGAAGAAGAGTCCCGCTTGCTCTCGGATATGGGGATCGATGCAGCAACGTTGGGCAACCACGAGTTTGATCTGGGCAATGGCCCCCTAAATGATTATGCGGCCAAAGTCAATTACCCGATCGTGGCCGCTAACCTGGTCAAATCTAGTAGCAGCGCGCTAAAAGACAACCAGAATATTCACGAATATATCATTAAAGAAATAAACGGCGAGAGCGTAGGCATATTCGGTCTGGTACTCGACAATATGCACGATATTTCTTCACCAGATAAAGACACTCAGTTCCAACCAATGATTGCGTCAGCGCAGCGAACCGTTGATGCATTGAAGAAAAAAGGCGCCAATAAAATTATCATGGTGACCCATATCGGGTTGCAATCAGACCAAGCTGTCGCCAAGGCTGTCAACGGTATCGACCTGATCGTGGGTGGGCACTCTCAAACATTCCTGGGTGATATGGATGAGCTAAAATCCATTGGCTACACCGCCCATAACCAGAATCCGAGCGATGACAACACCTACGCCCAGATGGTCACTAATCCAGATGGCGGCAAAACCTGTATTGTTCAAGCCGGTGAGTGGGCCAAAGGCTATGGCCTGGTCAATGTTTCCCTGAGCAAAGAAGGCACCATCACCAAGTGTGAAGGGCGTAATACCCTGATGAGTGGCGATGACTTCACCAAGTCAGTTCCCGACCCCAAAGACAGTAAAAAAACCATCAAAGTGCCGTTGGGTGGTTCCGAGCAGACTAATGTCGTTGACTATATCGCCAAGTCCCCGGTTATCGAGATCGTGCCCGAAGATCAGACCATGCGTGATGTGATCGATACCGAGTACAAACCGGCTGTCGCAGCACTGGAGGCAAAGGTCATAGCAGATGTTCCGGTCAAACTGCCGCATGTCCGGGTTCCCACCACACCAGATGGCGCGGGCCTCATCGATCCTCTGGTCGCTGAATCACTCTACTGGAAACTGAACCAGCTTAATACCAAGGTTGATTTCACCATTCAAAACGCGGGTGGCGTGCGAGCTGACGTCAATGCCACACCGCTCACCGTTGGATATGTCATGGGAACCTTGCTGCCTTTTGGCAACAAGATCGCCGCCTTTAACTTAAAAGGTAAAGATGTTCGTGCCACTTTGGAGTATGCAGTCGACTACGCAATTGGTCACCAGACCGGGATTGCAGCATCCAGTGGAGCCTTCCCTTATGTTGGCCATCTGAGCTACACCTACGATGGCAAACTGGCCAAAGGTTCTCGTATCACCAAGCTGGAAGTGCTGGATGCAAACGGCCAATGGGCACCATTGGACGATGAAAAAATCTACCGCGTCGGCTCAAATACCTATATTGCTGCAGGTAAAGATGGTTATAACGGCCTGCTCAAGCGTGAAGAGCTTCCCAATAAAGGCGATTACGTTGATACCGGCGTAGGTGAAAACGAAATGTTTATGGAATATGCAGAAACACAAGAAACGCTCACTGCACTGCCATACCAAACTGTAACTTACTATGCCCCCCCCAAACCATAAATCTGTATGTATGCACCACGGCGCCTGAGGGCGCCGTTTTTATGGCATACTCCCGAGCCAGCAATGCCAGAGGAGATGATTTGATGGCCAAGTACGACAAGATTTCCCCCGAGACCCAGCAGGAGGCGATGAAAATTGCCCGCGCCAACCAGAAGCAGGGGCAGACCAAGGAGCAGACCCAGCTGATCGCGCAAGGGATCCAGAAAGGCATCGATGAATACAAGAAGCAGATGAAGGCGCGGGCCCGCGAAGCGAGCCGCCAGAAAAAATTGCAAGCCAAAGCCCGGCAACCACAGGGCGAGCAGCAAACCGAAGAGCAAGACGATCAGCTCGAGCTGGTTGAAGTAAGCCATCAGCATCCCCTGCCCTGGATCTTGCTGGTGTTGAGCTGGCTGGGTTTTGCCGCAGCCTGGTTCTGGTTGCGCTAAGGCGCACGGAAGCAAACCTTTATCCGGGATCCTCTTCACAGCCTGGCCCCGGGCTGCTGGTGATTACCTGCGAAGAGTGATTAAATCCCGCGCCTCTTGCTTAAGACCCCCGTGTTTTGACGATCAGTTTTCAGGAAAGATGTTATGAACCCCGCTCCGCTCTATCTGCTGGCCCCTTTTGTGCTGTTCCTTGTGACCATGCTGCTCTATCGCATTTCACCGCTGCGGGCGGTCGCCGCCGGTGGGGTGCGTTGGTTTATCCTCCCCTCCTTCACTCTGTTTATTTTGCTGATCATCATCAACGGCGCCGCCGATCCCGCCCTGCGCAATCCGGCGTTCCACTGGCTGATGCCGGGGCTTGGCTTTGCTCTGAGCCTGTTTCCGGCCCTGCCCAAGGCGCTGGTGCCACGGCTCGCCATCAAGGAGGGTGCCTTCGCAGCCCTCGGTCTGATGCTGATGAGCCTAGCCATGGTCTACTGATCGGCTGACCACAGCCGTTGGCATGAATCAAAGGGGCGCTCTGTGACGGGCGCCCCTTGTACAAACAATGGCCTGCAGGCATCTTGGTGACAGGATAACCAGCAAGGAGGCCAAATGGACAATCCGCCCGATTTCATGGCGCAGTGGGATTATCAGGATCCCGCCGCCACCGCCCTGCGTTTTCACGCACTCCTTCCCGAAGCACGCGCTGCCGCCGACCTGCAACTCGAGCTGGAGTTGCTGACCCAGATAGCCCGCACCCATTCGCTGCTGCGCCAGTTTGCCGAAGCCCATCAGCTGCTCGACGAGATAGAACCACGTCTCACCGACACAACCCCCAGAGCGCGGATCCGGGCCCTGCTGGAGCGAGGCCGCACCTTTAACTCGGCGGGCGACAAGGCCAGTGCCAAAACCCTGTTTGAACAAGCCTGGCAGTTGGGGCTCAAGGAAAAGGAGACCTATCTCGCCATCGACGCCGCCCACATGATCGCCATCGCGGCTCCGCTTGAAGAGCAAAGCCGCTGGAATCAACTGGCGATGGAGCTGGTGGAGCGCAGCAGTGACGAGAAGGTGCGCGGCTGGCTTGCCCCCCTCTACAACAACCAGGGCTGGACCCTGTTCGAACTGGGCCGCTTCGAGGAGGCGAAAACCCAGCAGCAGAAGTGTCTGGCCTGGCATCTGCAGCATAACCAGCCGGCCAAGGCGTTTATCGCCCGCTGGAGTCTGGCTCGCCTGACCCGGGCTCAGGGTCAACATGAGCAAGCACTGGCAGAGCTGCTCCAGCTCAAGGCCGATATGGCCGAGGCGGGCGAGCCGGAGGATGGTTATCTGTTTGAAGAGCTGGGGGAGAATGCCCTGGTGCTGGACGATCCGCTGGCCGCAGAATACTTCTCCCGCGCCTGGTTTCTGTTATCGCAGGATCGCTGGTTCAGCGCCAACGAGGGGGAGCGACTGGCCCGCCTCAAGCGCCTCGCCAAACTCTGACTTCGCCCCCAAAAGAGAGGGCGGCCAATGCCGCCCGTCACTCGGTTGAACCGTTCCCCCCCTTTTACATCTTGCGGGCGTTCAGCCAGAACACGTCACGACTCACGTCGCGCTCACCTCTTCCCAGCTCTGCTTCTTGCGGTAAATGGTGGAAGGGCTGATCTCGAGCAGTGCCGCCGCCTTGGGAATATTGCCGTCACAGCTGGCGATGGCCTGTTCGATCACCTCTTTTTCCACCAGCCAGAGCGGGCGGATCGGCCCGTTGGCCACCCCGGTGGCGGCCGGAGCCGATGCCACGGCCGCCGCAATCGCCGCCGGCAGCTGGGGACGAACTCCATTGAGCGGTGGCGGTAGAATATTCGGGCTCACCAGCTCCTTATCGTTGAGCACCACGATATTGCGCACCACGTTTTGCAGCTCGCGTACGTTGCCGGGCCAGGGGTAGTCGAGCAGCACTCGCGCCGCCTCAACGTCGAAATCCTTGAAGCGTTTGTTCTCTTCTTTGGCGTAGCTCTGCAGCAGGGTGCGCGCCAGCAGCAGGATATCCTCGCCCCGCTCCCGCAGCGGCGGCAGGGTGAGCGGAATGACATGGAGCCGATAGTAGAGATCCTCGCGAAAACGCCCCGCTTTCACCTCCACCAGCGGATCCCGGTTGGTGGCGCAGATAAAGCGCACATCCACCGTCTCGAGCTTGCCGCTGCCGACCCGCTGTACGGTGCCGGTCTGGATAAAGCGCAGCAGTTTGCTCTGCAGATCCAGGTCCATCTCGCAGATCTCGTCGAGAAACAGGGTGCCGCCATCGGCCAGACTGGCCGCCCCCTTGCGATCCCCCTGGGCGCCGGTAAAGGACCCCTTCACATGGCCGAAGATCTCGCTCTCCATCAAATCGTGGGGAATGGCGGCGCAGTTGAGGGCAATAAAGGGCTGTTCACTGCGGGGGCTGCACTGGTGAATCGCCTCGGCACACACCTCTTTGCCGGTGCCGCTCTCGCCAGTGATAAAGACGGTCGCCTTGCTGGGCGCTGCACTCTCGATGATGCGATAGACCGCCTGCATCGCCATAGAAGCGCCGATAAAGCCGAAGAACGAGCTGCGCTCGAAATTCTCCCGATAGTGGGCAACCAGCGAGCTCAACTGCTGATGTTTCAAGGCATTGCGAACGGTGGCGCAGAGCCGCTTGCTGTCAAACGGCTTGGTCAGAAAATCGAATGCACCGAGGCGCATCGCCTCCACCGCCACATCCACCGAGCCGTGGGCGGTGATCACCACCACCGAGCAAGGCAACTGCTGTTCGGTGATCATTTGCAGAATATCCATGCCGGACATATCCGGCAGTTCCAGATCCAGCAGCACCACGGGGGGAGGACTTGCCAGCAACTGCGCCAGTGCCTGCTGACCGCAGTCGGCCAGTACCACCTCGTACCCCTCCTGGCGCAGGTACTGTTCATAGACCACCGCCAGACTACGGGTATCTTCCACCAGCAGGACACGCGATTTATTTTCAGCCACCGGACTCATCCTTGTATTTGATTCTGCGATCTATTTTGCCTTTTTTCGCGCACAAACCCAACGCCAAGACAGCTCTGTTATCCCGCGATTATAGGAGATGTACAAGTGAAAACGGCTCCTTAAGGAGCCGTTTTTCACTACAAGAAGGAATTACTTCTTGGCGTCGTCAGCAGTCGGCTTCTCGATAGCCAGCAGCTCAACGTCAAACACCAGCACGGCATTCGCCGGGATGGAGCCTGCACCGTGCTCGCCATAGGCCAGCTTGGACGGCAGGAAGAACTTGAACTTGGAGCCAACCGGCATCAGCTGCACGCCTTCGGTCCAACCCGGGATAACCTGGTTGAGCGGGAAGGTGGCCGGCTCGCCACGATCGACGGAGCTGTCGAACTTGGTGCCGTCGGTCAGGGTACCGGTGTAGTGAACCTTGACGATGTCGGTAGACTTCGGCTTGGCGCCGTCACCCATCTTCTCGACCTGATATTGCAGGCCGGATTCGGTGCTCTTCACACCCTCTTTCTTGGCGTTGGCAGCCAGGTACTCTTCGCCTTTCTTCAGATTTTCAACAGCGTCTTTCTCGGCCTTGGCCTTGGTCAGCTCGTTGATCTTGGCGTCGTAATCCTGCAGTACCTTCTGGATCTCTTCATCAGTCATCTTGGCTTCTTTGCCCAGACCGTCGGTGACCCCTTTCAGGATCACGGCGTTGTCCAGTTTGATGCCCAGTTCCTGCTGACGCTCGAGGGTGTTCGCGATGTAACGACCCATGGAGAGGCCAATTGCGTAGCCGGATTGCTCTTCAAAGCTCTTGGCTTCGGCCTTGGTCGCCTCTGCCGGCTTGCTGGCTTCTGCCTTCACTTCGGCGGTATTGGCCGCAGCAGGCTTCTCGTCTTTTTGGCAAGCAGTCAGACCGACGGCAACCGCCGCCGCCAACAGGGACACCTTCAGAAATTTGTTCATCAGTTTCTCCAAACTCCAAATACCGCTCTCGGTTCCATCGTGAAATGAGAGGTTTATCGTGCTAAGCGCCTTATACTAACGCCGTGATCGCAGGTAACAAAAGCGTGAGACCGCAAAAATGATAAAAAGTGCCATTTATCTGGTGAGCCTCTGTTTAATGCTCACCGGTTGCGAGCAGAGCTCCCAACCCAGCCAGCAAATGACCCTCGCCAGCACGGGTCTGCTGACCGCTGATCTATCGAGTGATGGCAAGCAGGCCATCGTCTCCAGCATCAGCCAGGGCATCATCGTCTGGGATCTGGAACAGAACCGTCAACGCTGGCGCTGGAAGCAATCCGATTCGGCGGATGATCTGGTATTCATTACCCGTTTTTCCGAAGGCAACAGCCATGCCGTCACCGCCACCCCCGACACCTTTGCCACCTGGCGGCTGAACGACGGGCAGTCACAAGGCTACTACTCCCTTCCTGAATCCAAGCTGAGGGACATCGCGCTCTCTGCCGACGGGCGCTATGTACTGATAGGCCGGGAAGATGGCAAGGCCGAGTGGCTCGATACCCGCAGCGGTCGTCGCCTGCAGTTTCTGGGGCATACCGAACAGGTCAATACGGTGGATCTCTCCGCCAACGGTCGCTACGCCCTGACCGGCGGCAACGACTACAGCGCCTATCTGTGGGATACCCGCAGCGGGCAGGTGATCTGGCGGTTCAACCATGGCGGCCGGGTGATCATGGCCAGACTGGAGCCGAGCGGTCGCTACGCCTTCACCGCCGACAGCAGCCGGGCCAGCATCTGGGATCTGAAAACCGGCAAACAGGTGAGTCAGTTGCAATATGATCACCGCTTCGAGGTCTACACCAGCGCCCGCTTTGCCAACGACGGCAAGTGGCTCATCACCGGCGCCCCTTCCCGTCAGCTTTCCTTGTGGCAAGTGAGCGATGGCGCCCTGCTGCAGAGCTGGCGTGTCTCGCCGCAACCCAAGGTGAAACCGCCCAGCGCAGTGGTCTACGGCGTCGCTTTGCGCGACAATAGCCACCTTGTCAGTGCCAGCTCCAGTGGTCTGGCCGAAATCTGGACAATCAAGTAAGGACCCGAAGGCCCATGAGTCAGCAACTTAACGATCGCATCGAAACCCTGGAAACCCGTCTCGCCTATGCGGAGTACACCATAGAGCAGCTCAATGACGAGGTAACCACCCAGGGCCGTGAACTCGATCGGCTCAAATACCAGATCCAGCTGCTGATCGACAAACTGCAAAGCGTACAGCCCAGCCAGATTGCCAGCATGGCCGAAGAGACCCCGCCGCCGCACTATTGATGAGTGGCCTGCGATATTGATCCACGGACCGAATCCCACCGGGATGTGCCTTTCCAGCCGCTTGGTCTGATAGCCAGTTTCAAGAGACTGACACTGGCAGAAACATATCCCACGCAAACCGGTGGGCGTGCATTCAGCAAGGTGTCTGTTCAATACCAATAAAAATCCGAAACAGGCTGAACCGGTTTCGGATTTTTTTCATCAAAATGTCCTGACAGCTGCGACTCGGCGCCTCAGAATCAGCCTGCGTTAACCTTTGTAGATCTTGGGGTTAAACACATCCCGCAGCCAGTCACCCAGCAGGTTGATGACCAGCACCAGAACTACCAGACAGATGCCCGGGAATGCGGTGATCCACCAGGAGCCGGAGAAGATGTAGTTGAAGCCGACGCTGATCAGCGAACCGAGCGAGGGCTGATCAACCGGCATCCCGAGACCAAGGAAGGAGAGGGCCGCCTCACTCATGATGGCGTTGGCCACCTGCACGGTGGAGATCACCAGAATGGGCGACAGGCAGTTGGGCAAAATGTGGCGGAACATGATGCGCGGGGCACGGAACCCCATCACCTTGGCTGCTTCCACATACTCCTTCTTCTTCTCCGCCAGCACAGAGGCGCGCACGGTACGGGCGTACTGCGGCCACTCGGCGATACCGATGATCACCACCAGCATCATGATGGCAAAGCGCGAGTAAAACTCGGAGCCAAAGGTTGCCTGAAAGATGGCAGAGATGATGATCGCCACCATCATGGTGGAGAACGACAGCTGCACGTCGGCAAAGCGCATCAGCAAGTTGTCGATGCGACCGCCGAAGTAACCGGCGATCAGACCGATGACGATGCCGAGCACCAGCTGCAGCGCCACCGCAAACAGGCCGATGGAGAGAGAGATGCGGGCGCCATAGAGGATGGTGCTCCAGATATCGCGTCCCTGGTTGTCGGTACCGAGCCAGAAGCGCTCCTCGCCACCTTCCAGCCAGGAGGGGGGCAACTCGGCATCCATCAGGTCAAAGCTGGTCTGGTCATAGACGTTGTGCGGTGCCAGCCAGGGCGCCAGCAGCGCCGCCAGCACAAACACCACGAACACCGCAAAGCTGAACATGGCTACCTTGTCCCGCACAAAGTAGTAGACGATGTCAGAGTTCTTGAATCGTGCCCAACGGCTTGGGCTTGCAGTTACAGCATTAGTCATCTGTTACCCCTTGGCGGTCAGGTTAACGGTCGGGTTAATCAACCCGTAGAGCAGGTCGACCAGGGTATTGGTCACCACAAAGATCAGTCCCACGAAGATGACGTAGGCGGTGATCAGCGGGGTATCGACCCGGTGGATCGCCTCAAGGAACAGGAAGCCGGTTCCCGGCCACTGGAACACGCTCTCGGTCAGGATGGTGTAGGCCACCATGGTGCCGATCTGCACCCCGCCAACGGTAATGACCGGCAGCATGGTGTTTTTGAGGGCGTGCTGATAGTAGACCTTGTTGTTGTCCAGCCCTTTGGCGCGGGCGAACTTGACGTACTCGGAGGAGAGCTGCTCCAGCATCTCGGAGCGCACCAGCCGGATAAACAGCGGCAGCATGATGGAGGAGAGCGACACCGCAGGCAGGATCAGGTGCTTGATACCATCCCAGGTGAAGAAGCCCGACTCCCAGCCCAGCAGGTTACGGGTCTCGCCACGGCCATAGGCCGGCAACCAGCCCAGCTGGATCGAGAAGAGGTACATCAACATGATGGCGGTCAAAAATACCGGGATCGAGATGCCGATACTGCTCCCCGCCATGATGATCTTGGTGGGAATGCTGCGCGGGCGGATCGCCGAATAGACACCGAGTGGAATGGAGACCACCACGATGATGAGCGCGGCAGCAAACACCAGCTCAAGGGTAGCCACCAGCTTGTCGAGGATCACCTCGAGAGCAGGTCGCTTGAAGAAATAGGAGGTGCCCAAATCCCCATGCACCGCATTTTTCAAAAAACGGCTGTATTTGATGAGGAAGGGATCGTTAAGGCCCATCTTCTCGCGCAACTCGTGACGCTGGGCTTCGGAGACGGATTGTCCCACCAGCTCGCGCAACGGGTCACCCAGGTTATCCTGGATGGAGAAGGCGACCAGGCTGATGACGAACATCACTATCACGGCCTGATAGAACCGTTTCAGCAGGAATGTAAACATGCTTGTCCTTCTACGTGGCCTGTGTCGTGGCACAGGCTTCTGTTAGTGGGCGGAGTGGCCAGCAGCTGACCACCCCGCCCCGTCCTTCCTTGCGACGTTCTCTTACTTGCTGACCACCAGGTCACCCAGGTAAGGGAAGTTCATCACGTTGACTACCGGCTTGATGTCGACGTTCTTCTTGGCGCCATAGGCCAGATCTTCCCAGTGCAACGGCACGTAGGCAGCATCTTCGATCAGCATGGCTTCGACCTTCTTCAGCATCTCGGCACGCTTGGCCGGATCGGTCTCGGCATTGGCATCCATCACCATCTTGTCAGCTTCGGCGTTGGCATAACCGGCGCAGTTGTACTGGCCCATACCGGTCTTGGCATCCTTGGTGAAGGTCAGGAACTCGAAGAAGTTCGCGGTATCTTCAGTGTCGGAGTGCCAACCGATCAGCTGCATGTCCGCGGCGCACTTGTCAAACTCGGGCCAGTACTGGGCCACCGGCATGGTCTTCAGATCCACCTTGATGTTGATCTTGGCCAGCATGGCGGAGACCGCCTGGGCAATCTTGACGTCGTTGACGTAGCGGGCTGCCGGGGAGATGAAGGTCATCTTGAAGCCTTTCTCGTAACCGGCCTCCTTCATCAGCTCCTTGGCCTTGGCCAGATCATACTGGGGCACCAGCGCCTCGTTGTGACCGGCATAGCCTTTCGGGCTCAGCTGGCCAGCAGGAGTACCGAAGCCCTTGTTGATCTTCTCGACGATGCCCACCTGGTTGATGGCGTAGTTGATCGCCTGACGCACACGCTTGTCTTTCAGCGCCGGGTTGGTGTTCTGGTTCAGCTCGATGATGATGGCACGGGTACCGGACAGGGTGACCAGCTGGGAGTCCTTGCCATTCTTCACGCGCTCCAGATCGTTCGGCGCGACCGGATAGATCATGTCCACGTCGCCACCCAGCAGGGCAGCAACACGGGTCGCATCTTCCTTGATCGGCACCACGGTCAGGTTCTCGACGTTACCCTTGGAGGCTTTGTCCCAGTAGTTGGCGTTGCGGGCATAGTCCAGCTTCACACCCTGCTCGCGGAACTTGACGGTGAACGGGCCAGTGCCTGAAACGTGGGTAGAGGCATAGGAGTCGCCGTTTTTGACGATCTCGGCCTTGTCTTTGCCTGCTTCGGTCTTGCCGGTATAGAACTTGGAGTCCATCGGGAAGATGTAGGTGACGGTCTGCAGCACCAGCGGGAACGGCTTGGCGGTGATCAGATCGACGGTGTAGTCATCGACCTTCTTCACTTCGCTGATCGGGTCGAAGATCGCCTTGAAGTCGACGGAGGCTTTCAGGCGGTTGACGGTCCACACCACGTCGTCAGCGGTGAAGTCGTTACCGGAGTGGAACTTGACCCCCTTGCGCAGGTGGAAGCGGACGGTCTTGTCATCGACACGCTCGAACTTCTCGGCCAGACGGGGCTCGAATTTCAGATCCTGGGTGTAACGCATCAGGGGATCGAATACCAGGTGCGACATCTCCAGGGTCTGACCGGAGAGCTGCTCCTGCGGATCCAGCGACGTGGCGTCAGAGGCGACACCCACTTTGATATCAGCGGCTGAGACACTGAAGGCGAAACCGGCGGCAAACAGCGCCAGGGCAATCTTGGACAATCCTTTCTTCATCTTGTTCTCCATGCTTTTGGCTTTCTTATGACACTTTTTTTGACAAGCAGACCGGCGCACCGGCGCTCTCCTAGCTTGCGATTTCCAGCCCCTCGCGGGACATTCCCTTGAACTCCGGCATGAGGGAGATCAGCTTGCGGCTGTACTCATGCTCGGCATTGGTAAAGAGTTTCTCGGTCTCGGCCACTTCCACCAGATGGCCGTGCTGCATCACCCCGATGCGGTCGCACATCTGGCGGATCACCGGCAGATCGTGGCTGATAAACAGCATGGTGAGCTTGAGCTCCTGCTGCAGATCCTTGAGCAGGTTGAGGATCTGGGCCTGCACCGACACATCCAGCGCCGAGGTCGGTTCATCGCAGATGAGGAAACGCGGGCGCGTGGCCAAAGCGCGGGCAATGGAGATGCGCTGGCGCTGGCCGCCGGAGAACTCGTGGGGATACTTGACCCCGGCACCACGGCCGAGCCCGACATGATCCAGCAGATCGTTGACGATCCCCTCGATCTGGCTCTCGCTGCTCGCCAGCTGGTGGAAACGGATCGGCTCGGCAATGATGTCGCGCACTTTCATGCGCGGGTTCATTGACGAATAGGGGTTCTGGAACACCATCTGCATCTGGCGGCGCAGCGGGCGGCGCTCGCGCTCGCTCTTGAGGGCGGTGAGATCGATCCCCTCGAAGAAGATCTTGCCGGTATCAGGCGGATAGAGGCCGGTGATGGCGCGGGCAATGGTCGATTTGCCGGAGCCCGACTCCCCCACCAGACCGAAGGTCTCCCCTTCGAAGATCTCGAAGCTGATGTTGTTGCAGGCGCGCACATACTGGCGGCGGCTCGGGAAGATGGAGTCCTTGGTGACGAACCTCAGATCGACGTTTTCCACCCGCAGCAGCGCCCCTTCATAGGCACGCTCGTCCTGACTCTGGCCGAGCCAGTGGGTCTTGAGGTCGATATTGGTATCCGGCGCACTGGCATCCTCGATATAGGAGACCAGCGGGAAGCGCACCAGCTTCACATCGGAACGGGGGACCGCCGAGATGAGGCTGCGGGTATAGGGGTGATTGGGGCTGCCCAGCACCTGTTCGGTCAGACCGAACTCCACCAGATCGCCGCGATACATCACCGCCACCTTGTCGGTAACGTTGGAGACAACCCCCATGTCGTGAGTCACCAGCATGCAGCCCACCTGACGCTCTTTGCAGAGGGCGCGGATAAGCTGGAGGATCTGATCCTGAATGGAAACGTCCAGCGCCGTGGTCGGCTCATCGGCAATGATCAGCTCAGGATCGCACGACAAGGCGATGGCGATGACCACCCGCTGACGCATGCCGCCGGAGAACTGGTGCGGATACTGCTTGATGCGCAGCTCCGGCTGCGGAATACCCACCGCCCCCATCAGCTCCAGCGCCTTGGCAAAGGCCGCTTCGCGGGAGAGCTTGGTATTGGCCAGAATGGTCTCGACCAGCTGATGCTCAACGGTGAACAGCGGGTTGAGAGAGGTCATGGGATCCTGGAAGATGAACCCGATACGGGAGCCACGAATGGCCCGCATCTCGTTCTGGCTCTTGCCGGAGATAAGCTCGCCATTGAGATAGATATCGCCACGGGCGATGTGCCCGGGGGGACTTAGCAGATCGATGACGGCGTTGCCGATGGTGGACTTGCCGGCGCCAGATTCACCGACCACCCCGACAATCTCACCCTTTTCGATAGAGAAAGAGAGATCCTTCACCGCGGCCAGCACCCCGTAGCGGGAGGGGTACTCGATCCGCAAGTTCTTTACTTCGAGCAAGGACATGTTTACCTCTGCGGGGGACATCCGTCCCAAATAATTCGTCCGTAAATCAGCCGCAGATGCCGGTTGTTACCTTGGGCAATATTTGCTCAATCCATGAGGCAGCGAAACCAGCGATCCGGGCGGGTTTTTTGCATTTTTTTGGAATAACCCGCGAGTAACTTAGACGGTTTGACCACGGGTGTAAATGATTGAGTTATACAATTCCGCAATGTTTTGTGCAGATAACCATCAATTCGGTAGCGTTAAATGATGATTTTCATCACACAAATGGCCGGTGCGTCCGTACATCTATTGGTATCATTACTTTAATTTCAACAACAACGCAACAAGCAGCATTTATCACTATTTCGAAAACGGTCACAAGCCCCGAATGAGTAGTGAATATTTATGTGAAATGGATGATAAACGGCAGCATATGCCGATGAATGAAAATTAAGCAGAGATAAATCGGGGGATGCCAGAACGGTCATCCCCCGGAAGGGGGCATTCAGCCGAGCCAGAACGCCAGTAATTGCATACAAAACAGGGCGAACAGGCCGGCGATCAGATCGTCCAGCATGATGCCGAATCCGCCGTGAATGCGGCGATCAAACCAGGAGATGGGCCAGGGTTTGAGCACATCAAACAGCCGGAACAGCGCGAAGCCCGCCACCACCCACTCCCAACCGGCTGGCGCGGCGATCATGGTGACGCCAAAACCGATCACCTCGTCCCAGACGATGGCGCCATGATCTGCCATGCCGATGGCATCGGTAGCGCTCTGGCAGATGCGGATCCCCACCACAAAGCCCACCGCCAGCAAGGCGATGAACCAGTGAGTCGGCAGCCCGCTCACCAGCAGGTAGAGCGGAATGGCCGCCAACGTACCCATGGTACCCGGCGCCTTGGGGCTGAGACCGGAACCAAACCCCACCGCCAGAAAGTGAAGCGGATTTTTCAGATCCAGTCGTTTCAGCTCGGGTTTTATCCTGAACAGGCTCATGCGAAGTGATCCCACCCTTTCAGTTGCAACGCCACCGCTTGTTCGCCACGCAGGTAGTCGATGCCGGGCTCGCCCGCCACGATGCGGCCGATGCGGCTGAACTTGACCCCGCTGTGGGCCAGCGCCGTATCGAGCGCGCCGCGATGCTCTTCCGGCACGGTAAAGCAGAGCTCGTAGTCATCGCCACCGGCCAGCGCCAGTTGCCACGCCTCCTGCTCGCTCACCGCATCCTGCAGCACCGGCGAGAGCGGCAGCAGATCGAGATCGATCTGGGCCCGCACGCCGGAGGCCTTGAGGATATGGACGAGGTCTGATGCCAGACCGTCGGAGAGATCCAGCGCACTGCCCGCCAGCCCGCGCAGCGCCTGTCCGGCCAGAATGCGGGGATGGGGGTGGTCGAGCCGTGGCAGCACGGCGGCCAACTGGTTCTCGTTGAGAGTGCGTTTGCCCAGCAGGTGGGAGAGCGCCAGCGCGGCATCGCCCAGAGTGCCGGTGACATAGATGCCGTCACCGGCTTTGGCACCGCTGCGCATCAGAGCACGTCCGGCAGGCACCGATCCCTTCACCGAGATGGTGATGGAAAGCGGCCCGCGGGTCATATCCCCACCCACCAGCGCAACGTTGTAATACTCGGCCAGCTCCAGAAATCCTTCGGCAAAACCGGCGACCCAGCCTTCGTTGATGGCAGGCAGGGTCAGCGCCAGCGACACCCAGCGCGGTTCGGCCCCCATGGCGGCGAGATCGGAGAGATTGACCGCCAGCGCCTTGTAGCCGAGATCCACCGGATCCATGTCGGGAAAGAAGTGTACGCCGCTAACCAGAGTGTCGGTGCTCACCGCCAGTTGGGTATCGGGGGGCAGGGTCAGCAGGGCACAGTCATCTCCAGGGCCCATCACCACGTCCTTGCGGGCGTGGGGAACCTTGAAGTACTTATCAATCAGCTCAAATTCACCCATACAGTAAAAAGCCAGCAATAAGCTGGCTCCTCTCTTAGATGCTGACGGACAGCAGGATCAACGCTTGTTCAGCGACTTGATCACCTTGTCCAGTACACCGTTGACAAACTTGTGGCTGTCATCGGCGGCGAAGGCTTTGGCCAGCTCGATCGCTTCGTTGATGACCACGCGCGGCGGTACATCATCACGACGGGTCAGCTCATAGGTCGCCAGACGCAGGATCGCCTTGTCCACCATGTCCACTTCTTCCAGCGGACGGGAGAGGTAAGGTGCAAACACCTTGTCCAGCTCGTTGCAGTGGAGGGCTACCCCGAACAGCAGATCGCGGAAATAGCTCAGGTCTACACCCTTGGTGTCCTGATCGATCTTGAACTGCTCTTCGATGTCACCCACGTTAGCCTTGGTCATCTGCCACTGGTAGATGGCCTGGGTGGCGCAATGGCGGGCTTTACGGCGCTCAGACGGTTTCAATGTACTTCTCCTCGTTACACGTCCAGTTCTTTCAGGACGTTGATCATTTCGAGCGCTGCCAGTGCAGCCTCTGCACCCTTGTTACCCGCCTTGGTACCTGCACGCTCGATGGCTTGTTCAATGTTTTCAGTGGTCAGCACCCCGAAGGCAACGGGAATTTCATATTCCATCATTACCTGAGCCATGCCCTTGCTGTTCTCGTTTGCCACCAGGTCGAAGTGGTAGGTGCCGCCACGGATGACAGTACCGACCGCCACGATGGCGTCGTATTGACCACTCTTGGCCAGCTTCTTGATGACCAATGGCATTTCAACCGCGCCCGGCACTTTTACCAGTGTCAGGTTGCTGTCCTGCACTTGACCTTGACGCTTCAGTACGTCCACCGCACCGTTCACCAGACTGTCGTTGATGAAGCTGTTGAAACGGGCAACAACAATAGCAACGCGCGCCTCAGGAGCGGCGATATTTCCTTCGATAACCTTCATTGGAAATCCTGTATCTGTGCAATCAAAAGGGCCGGAGTCAAAAGTGCGCACATTCTAGCACAACAGACCCACGACAAAAACCATGGCCGCAATAGACAGCCATGATCGCGATGTAACCAGTCCGGCGAGCTGACTCGCCGACCTATTCCACGACTTCCAGACCGAAACCACCCGGAAGGGGATGGTACTTCTCTGGTAGAACCTTGAGTCCTTTACTCGCCGACGTATTCCACTACTTCCAGCCCGAAACCACCGAGGGCGTGGTACTTCTTCGGCGAGCTCAGCAGGCGCATCTTGCTCACGCCCAGCGCCTTGAGGATCTGGGAGCCCACGCCGACCCGGCGCGAGGTGCCCTGCCACTTGGCCCCTTCTGGTGCCAGCCCCTTGTCGGCCGCTTCAAAGCCCTTGACCCGGGCCAGCAGCTCCTCGCCATGGGATTCAGCCCCCAAAATCACCAGCACCCCGCCTTCGCTGGCGATGCGCGCCATGGATTTGGGCAGCGGCCAGCTGCGGGCGGCATGACGGTCGGTCAGCAGCAGATCGCTCAGCACATCGTGCAGATGGACCCGCACCAGCGTTGGCTGATCGGCCTGTACCTCACCCTTTTTCAGGGCGAAGTGAACCTGATTGTCGATGGTGTCACGGAAGGTGATGAGGTCGAACTCGCCAAACTCGGTGGGCAGCTTGCACTCGGCCACTTTCTCGACCGTGGTCTCATGCTGGTTGCGGTACTCGATAAGGTCGGCGATAGTGCCGAGCTTGATGCCGTGCTGCTCGGCGAACACCTCCAAATCCGGACGGCGCGCCATGGTGCCATCTTCGTTGAGGATCTCGACAATGACGGAGGCCGCCTCGTAACCGGCCAGACGGGCCAGATCGCAGCCCGCTTCGGTGTGACCGGCACGGGTCAGCACGCCACCATCCTGCGCCATCAGCGGGAAAATATGGCCCGGCTGCACCAGATCGGCCGCCTTGGCATTGGGTGCCACTGCCGCTTGCACGGTCACCGCGCGATCGGCGGCGGAGATACCTGTGGTCACCCCTTCGGCCGCTTCGATGGTCACGGTAAAGGCGGTGGAGAACTGGGCATTGTTGCGATCAACCATCAGCGGCAGCGCCAATTGCTTGCAGCGATCCCGGGTCAGCGTCAGGCAGATGAGGCCACGGCCGTAACGGGCCATGAAGTTGATATCCTCAGGACGGACGCAGGAGGCGGCCATGATGAGGTCGCCTTCGTTCTCCCTGTCTTCGTCATCCATCAGGATCACCATCTTGCCAGCCTTGATATCGGCAATGATTTCCTGGGTTGTGCTCAGCGCCATGGGCTACTCCATCAGTGTGCTTGGGGGTTGAGCCAGCAGGCTCAACGCAAATGCGAGTGTATGTTGCTCTAGATTGGGGCGAGCGGCCCCATTTCAATCAGAGCGGGATCACAGAAAATCGTTTTGGTGGCCGGATTCAGCCCACACCGTCAGAGAAAACCGGCCTTGGCCAGGGTCTCCATAGTCAGGGTCGAGGCGCTGCTCTCCTGGGGCTTGCCCATCATCAGCCGCTCCAGATAGCGGGCGATCTGATCCACCTCGAGGTTGACCTTGTGGCCCGGCTTCCAGCTGGCGATGGTGGTCTCCTGGGCGGTGTGGGGCACGATCGTCAGGCGGAAAAGATCGCCCTGCACCGCGTTGACGGTGAGGCTGATGCCATCCACCGCAATGGAGCCCTTCTCGGCGATGTAGCGGGAGAGCTCCCCCGGCGCCTTGATCCAGTATTCGATGGCGCGGCCGCTGCTGGAGACGCTTTTCACTTCCCCTACCCCATCCACGTGGCCGGAGACCAGATGGCCGCCGAGGCGGGAGGTGGGCATCAGCGCCTTCTCGAGGTTGACCCGATCGCCCACCCTGGCGGCGGCAAAGCCGGTGCGCGACAGGGTTTCCAGCGATACATCGGCGGTATAGCTCTTGTCGCCCAGCGCAACCACGGTGAGGCAGACGCCGTTGGTGGCGATGGAATCGCCCAGCTTGACGTCGCTAAAATCCAGGCTCGGCGCATGGGCGGTGAGGGCCATGTCGTCGCCCTGACGGCGCAGTTCGGCCAGGGTTCCCACCGCTTCGATAATTCCGGTAAACATGCAGATCACCTTGCTGATGAGGGGGGCAGATTATGCCCCCTTTAACATTGATAAATCAGGCTATTTTGGCGGTAATGCGAATATCCTGGCCGACCATGCGCACATCCTTGATGTTGAGCTTGGGTGCCTGGAACAAGCGTGTTAGGCCCGGCAGATGGAACAGGCCGCGCCCCTCATCGCCCATCAGTTTGGGCGCCTGATAGAGCACCAGCTCATCCACCAACCCCTTATCCAGTAGAGCGCCGCACAGCCGTGGCCCCGCCTCTATCAGCACCGAGTTGACGTTCTGCTTGGCCAACAACATGAACAGGCTAACCAGATCCAGCTTGCCATCCAGCAGTGGCAACTCCAGCTGCTGCACCCACTCGGGCCACTCGCCAGCGGCTTTGTGGCGGGCCAGCAGCACCGGACTCTCGCTCTGGAACAGCGGCAGGTCGGGGGTAAGGCGGTTTTGCGAATCGACGATGACCCGCAGCGGCTGGCGCAGGGTCTCTTTGGGATAGCTGGCCTTTACCGAGGGGGGCAGCTCGTCCCAGCGCACGGTCAGGGAGGCGCCGTCAGCCAGCACCGTCTCGGCGCTGGAGAGCACCGCATCGTGACGGGCCCGCAGCCGCTGCACATCGCGGCGCGCATCCGGGGAGGTGATCCACTGGCTCTCGCCGCTCGCCATGGCGGTGCGGCCATCGAGGCTGGCCCCCAGCTTGACCGTCACCCGCGGGAAGGCGGTACGCATCCGCTTGAAAAAGCCCGGGTTGAGCGCTTCGGCTTCACTCGCCAGCAGGCCGAAATCGGTCTTGATACCCGCCTCGGAGAGCATCCGCAGGCCACGCCCACCCACCTCGGGGTTGGGATCAACCATGGCTGCCACCACCCGGGCCACCCCGGCCTTGATCAGCGCCTCGGCACAGGGGGGAGTGCGACCGTGGTGGGAGCAGGGTTCGAGGGTCACATAGGCGGTGGCGCCACGGGCGTTGTCACCGGCGGCGCGCAGGGCATAGACCTCGGCATGGGGCTCGCCCGCCTTCTGATGCCATCCTTCGCCGACTACCACGCCATCCTTGACCAGCACGGCGCCGACGCAGGGGTTGGGAGCCGTGGTGTAACGGCCGCGGCGGGCCAGTTCGAGGGCCCGACTCATCCATTGGTAATCATCTTGACTAAACATCCGGGCTCCTTTGACAACACATCTCGACTTTACGCAGTATCGTAGGTTCGATTAGCGCAGCGTAATCGGACGCGGCAACATGGGTGAGAATGGCGGTTTACTTCTCCAGCTTGGCAATCTCTTCGCCAAACTCGCGAATATCTGCGTGTCCTGAGGTAGAGAGGGGCAAAGCAGATATCCGCTTGCCCATCCGATACCATCATTTCTCCAATTTGGCGATCTCTTCGCCGAACTCGCGGATATCTGCGTGTCCTGAGGTAGAGAGGGGCGAAGCGGATATCCACTTGCCCATCCGATACCATCATTTCTCCAATTTGGCGATCTCTTCACCGAACTCGCGAATATCTTCGAAGCTGCGATAGACGGAGGCAAAGCGGATATAGGCCACCTTGTCCAGACTCTTGAGCTCATCCATCACCAGATTGCCCACCAGCTCGGAGGCGACTTCGCGCTCGCCGGTGGCACGCAGGCGCGATTTGATATGGTTGACCGCCTTTTCGATGGCCTCCATGCTCACCGGCCGCTTCTCCAGCGCCCGCAGAATGCCGGCACGCAGCTTGTCTTCGTTGAACGGCTCGCGGGAGCCGTTGGACTTGATGACGCGGGGCATCACCAGTTCGGCCATCTCGAAGGTGGTAAAACGCTCGTGACAGAGCAGACACTCACGACGGCGGCGCACCTGATGGCCTTCTGCCACCAGACGGGAATCGATCACCTTGGTATCAACCGCACTACAGAATGGGCAATGCATCGGACCTCCGGCGTTAATGGAACAGGGACCGGCCCAGCGGGCCAGGATCTAGGTCGGCCAGTGTAGCACGGCCATCCAAAACCGGTAAAAGCCAGAAAAAACAATGCCACCCGCAGGTGGCATTGGTCTCAAACAGAACGATCAGGCTTATCAGCCATAGACCGGGAAACGGCGGCAGATATCCAGCACCTTCTCGCGTACGGTGGCCAGCACGGCATCGTTGTCGTGGTTGTCCAGCACGTCGCAGATCCAGTGGGTCAGCTGGATGGACTCGGCTTCCTTGAAACCGCGGCGGGTGATGGCCGGGGTACCGATACGCACACCGGAGGTGACGAACGGGGAGCGCGGGTCGTTGGGCACGGAGTTCTTGTTGACGGTGATGTTGGCTTTGCCCAGCGCGGCGTCAGCGTCCTTACCGGTCAGCTCGCGGCCGATCAGGTCAACCAGCATCAGATGGTTGTCGGTACCGCCGGAGACGATCTTGTAACCACGCTCGATAAAGGTCGCAGCCATCGCCTTGGCATTTTTCACGACCTGAGCCTGATAGGTCTTGAACTCGGGCTCCAGCGCCTCTTTGAAGGCAACGGCTTTACCGGCGATGACGTGCATCAGCGGGCCACCCTGACCACCCGGGAAGACGGCGGAGTTGAGCTTCTTGTAGAGCTCCTCGTCGTCAGCGGCAGAGAGGATCAGACCACCGCGCGGACCGGCCAGGGTCTTGTGAGTGGTAGAGGTAACCACGTGAGCGTGGGGCACCGGGTTCGGATAGACGCCTGCAGCGATCAGACCGGCCACGTGGGCCATGTCGACGAACAGGTAGGCACCGATCTTGTCGGCGATTTCGCGCATGCGAACCCAGTCAACGATACCGGAGTAAGCGGAGAAGCCACCGATCATCATCTTCGGCTTGTGCTCAATGGCCAGACGCTCCATCTCGTCGTAGTCAATCTTGCCGGACTCATCGATACCGTAAGGAATGATGTTGTAGAGCTTGCCGGAGAAGTTGACCGGAGAGCCGTGAGTCAGGTGACCGCCGTGGGCGAGGTTCATGCCCAGTACGGTGTCGCCCGGTTGCAGCAGAGCCATGTAGACGGCGCTGTTGGCCTGGGAGCCGGAGTGTGGCTGCACGTTGGCGTAAGTAGCACCGAACAGCTCTTTGGCGCGCTCGATGGCCAGGGTTTCGACCACATCCACATACTCGCAACCACCGTAGTAACGCTTGGAGGGGTAACCTTCGGCGTACTTGTTGGTCAGCTGGGAGCCCTGGGCTTCCATGACACGGGGGCTGGTGTAGTTCTCAGACGCAATCAGCTCGATATGCTCTTCCTGACGACGGGTTTCGTCTGTGATGGCCTGCCACAATTGCGGATCATAATTGGCGATGGTCATGTCACGTTTCAACATCCGTTTCTCTCCTGAAAATCGTTTGCGCGTTAGGTGAAGTGGGCGCGGGCATTGTAACGTGAGCTGGATCAAAGAGACAGTCCAACCACCTAAAAAAATGTTGAATTTATGTTGTAAAAAACAAGATTCCCTCCCCGTTCAATACCCTGGCCCCTTCGCCAAAAGAGACATTTTTCATCCCGCGGTTGGGCGGGCAAAACCCGAAGGGGATCACAACGCCGTCGTGATCCATCCTGTAACATATTCATTCGAAACAAATTTAATGGTGATGGAGCTGATTGCCGCCACCCACCCGAAGGGCGACATCTGACCGGAGGAGTTCAAGATGGACCATCTGCTGACATTCGTGATCCTGGCTGTCTTTTTTCTGTTCTACTGGGTCTACTACACCAGCCAGCGCAAACATGTTTCTACCACCTCGTGGGATCAGCTCCCCACCAAAGCCGAATATCTGGCGGCCCACTCGGAAGCGGTCGATGGCGACATCATCTTCTGCCACCACTGCGGCCACCACGAGTTGCTGGAGGTGGGCATGGTGCATCTGACCGATTTTCGCCGGGAATGGGTCTGCGCCAAGTGCAAGCAAGTGCTGTTTCGCGAGATCGAATAACGGCGCGGGGCCGATTCCCCCTGACCTTTGTACCCCGCCAGAAGGGATTAGGGCTGTGCATCCCTGTTGGCCGCCAGCCAGCGCTGCAGTGAAGCCACCGCCTCGTCAAATTGCGACCCGATTGCCGCTGGCTCCCCGCCTCCCGCCTCAAGGGCCGCACAGTGGCTGGCAAACCCGGTCAACCCCAGCGCCAGCGCACTCCCCTTGAGCTTGTGCGCCAGTTGACGTTGCTCACTCCCCTCCCCCTGAGCCAACTCATCCACCAACACCCGCCCTTGCGACTCAAACAGCGCGACCAGCTGGCGGATCCGCGCCATGCCGAGCAGAGGCAGATCGGCGTCCAGTACCGGATTGGCCCCCTCAGGCTGGTTAGTCGAAGGCGCGGCAGCTAGCTGCACAGGCGGCTCGATAGAGGCGTCCTCTTGCCGAAACAGCTGATCGATGGCGTTCGCCAGCACCGCCAGCCGCACCGGCTTGCCGACAAAATCGATAAACCCGGCGGCGAGGCAGTGGCGGATATCCTCCGGATACATCTGGGCCGAGATGGCGATGGCGGGCAACGGCCGCTCATGCACCTCCTCGCTGATGGCGGCCAGATCCTCACGCAGGGTGATGCCATCCATGTCGGGCAAGTTGATATCGAGCAGCGCCAGCTCGAAGGGACGTTCGGTCACCAGTGCCAGCGCGCTGCGACCATCCTCGGCCAGGGTGACGCGATGGCCGAGGCGAGTCAGCATGCCGTGCGCCACCAGCCGATTGATCTCGTTATCCTCCACCAGCAGGATGTCGCGGGACTGGCCAAGGTGCAGCGGCTGCGCCTCGGCGGGCAGTTGGGCGCTCGATCGCTGCAACGGCAGGCTGAAGCTGAATTCACACCCCTTGCCCGGTTCGCTGGCAAGGCGCAGCTCGCCCCCCATGGCGGCCACCAGCTTGCGGCTGATCGCCAGTCCCAGCCCGGTGCCGCCCAGATGGCCCACATCTCGCTGGCGCTGGCGAAACGCCTCGAACACCGCCTCCTGCTCATCGGCCGGAATGCCGGGGCCGGTATCGCGCACCACGAAGCGGATGCAGGGCTCGGCGCAAGGGCCTTGGCAGGCAAGAGGCGCCACCGTAAGGGTAATCTGGCCACGGGCGGTAAACTTGACCGCATTGCCGAGCAAGTTGCCGAGCACCTGCCGAAGCTTGCCCAGATCCCCCTCGACCACAGGCGCCAGCCCGGGCGCATATTCCAGCGCCAGGGTGACCCCCTTGGCCGCTGCCTTTGGTCGGAACAGTGAGCTGAGCTCATCCACCAGCAGGAACAGGGGGAATGGCTCACGACGCGCCTCCACATGGCCCGCCTCAATCTTGGAGTAGTCGAGAATATCGTTGAGGATCTCCAGCAGGGATTCGCCACTATGCTCGATGGCGGCCAGATAGCGCTGCTGGGTATCGCTCAGGTGGGTATCTTCCAGCAGTGTCAGGCCCCCCAGAATGCCGTTCATGGGGGTGCGGATCTCGTGGCTCATGGTGGCGAGAAACACCGACTTGGCGCGGTTGGCCTGTTCGGCCTCGGCGCGGGCCTGCCGCTGCTTCTCCACCTCCTCATTGAGCCGCTCGTTGGCGTGGCTGAGCTGGCCGGTGCGCTCCTCGACCCGCGACTCCAGCTCTCGCTGATAACGGCCCAGCTCCACCGCATTCTCACGAAACACCTGTAAAGCTCGGCCCAACTCCGCCAGCTCATCGCGTCCGGTACTGGCGATCGGCTCAAGAGGGGCCAGGTCCCCGCGCGCCAACCGGCTCATCCCCGCCACCGCCCGTTGCAGCGGCCAGACGATCCGACCGTAGACCATGCGCCACATCAGCAGCATCAGTAGTAGCAGGGTGAGCAGGCCAATGCCCATCAACGCCTGCTCCAGCAGCCTGAGGCGCTGGCTTAACGCCTGCTGGCTTTGCCCCAGCGAATCGCGGGCACGGCTGACCAGCTCTCCGACCTGCTGGTTGAGACTGCTCATCAGGGCTTCATTGGCATTGGCCAGCACCCGCAGCGCCTCCCCCTTGCCGAGCCAGTCGCTGCGCAGTTGCACCAGCTTGTCGCTCTGCGCCAGCACAGTCAGCGCCTGCTCCACCGCCTGACGGCGAGCCGGATCGGTCACAGCCCCGGCCCGCAGTTGCAAGATGGCCAGCTCCCGCTGCCCCTCTTGCAATAGCGTTTGCAACTGTTCCTGTCGTTCGCTGCGCCACATCTCCTCAATGCGCTGCTGCTGCATCAGGGTGCGATGACGCAACTCGGTCATCTGCTCAAGCCAGTCGAGATCCTGCTCCAGCAAGCGATCCAGCGTCCGGGCCGCTTGCCCACCTTGCTGTTGGTAGAGGGAACCCAATCCCGCCACCATCACGGTTTCGGCGTTCTCCATCTGACTGCGCGCCAGCTCGGCGATCTGCCCAGCCGCCGCCACCAGACGGGCCCGCTGCGCCTCCCCCTGCGCCATCAGGGTTAACCTTTCCCCCACAAGCCAGCCCTGCTGGCCCAGATTGCCGATGATGCTCTGGCTGAGCTGATCGAGGCTTGTTGAACCCTGCCCACGGCCAAGTTGCGCCAGCACCTGTTGTAGCTGTTGCCCCTGCAGAGTGAGCAAGCGCCCCTGATGCTCCCGCTCCTGCTCGCTGGTTGCGGTGGCCAGCAGCCGTGACGCGCTCTGGATCTCGCCGCTGAGGCGAGAGAGCGTGCGGGCCAGCTCCTGATCGGCCAGGGTCTGCTGCACCCCTTGCTCCAGCTGGCGCAGATGGCTAAGCCCCACCCAGCCCAGCAGGGAGGCACTCAGGGTCAACAACGCCATCAGGGAGAAGGCCAGCAGCAACTTGCCACCCAGGCCGGAAAAGATTCTCACGGGAAGTCCCTTGGTTGTGGTCGGCTTTGACCGGATAATATGGCCCAACACTTTAACAAAACCCTTGACCATGCGAAGCGTCTATCTCTCCCCGTTGTTGCTGATCTGGTTGCTAATGCTTCCCCGCGCCGCCCTCGCCTTTGCGGTCGATATCTGGCCCGGCGGCGAATTCAGTGGCCAGCCGCTGCGCCAGCAGTGGCAGGAACCCGCCGCCGCAACCCAACCGCTGACCCTCTGTGCCCTCTACCCCCATCTGCGCGATGCCTACTGGCTTTCGGTCAATCAGGGCATGGTTGACGAGGCGAAGCGGCTGGGAGTCAAGTTGCAGATCCACGAAGCGGGGGGCTATGGCGCCCTCGCCGAGCAGCGCCAGCAGTTGCAGCGTTGCGTGCAGGAAGGGAGCGACGCCATCTTGCTCGGCTCGGTGAGCTATCAGGGCTTGCGCGAGGCCATCAAGGTCACGCCGTTGCCGCTCTTTGGGCTGGTCAACGATCTGCCCAGCGGTCTGGTGCACGCCAAAGTGGGGGTCTCCTGGTACCAGATGGGCTGGCAGATTGGCCACTGGCTGGCGCAGCGTCACCCCGCCGGCAGCAAGCCGGTCTCGGTCGCCCTCTTCCCCGGCCCGCAGGCAAGTGGCGGCAACAACTTCGTCGAGCCGGGCTTTGCCGATGCCATCAAGGGGAGCGCCATCAAGCTGGTCACCACCGAGCGCGGCGACAACAGCCGGGAAATCCAGCGCACACTGGTACAGCAGACGCTAGCCCGCTATCCCGAACTCGACTATTTGGTGGGGGGCGCCATCGCCGCCGAAGTGGCGGTCAACGAGCTTGCGCAGCGCCATCTCGACAGACCCCGGGTGCTGAGCACCTACTTCAGCCACGGGGTACAGCGGGGCCTGCGCCGGGGCAAGATCCTCGCCGCCAACAGCGATCAGATGCGCCTGCAAGGGCGCCTTGCGGTCGCTCAGGCGGTCTGCCTGCTGCAACACCCTGATGCCAATGCCGAGCAGTGCCCTCGGGTGATGGGGCCGCCCATTCTGACGCTGTCTGCACCGCTGGCCGACCCCGCCGATTCCCTCTCGGATGGCGCTTTTCGTCCCGTCTATCGGGTCGAATAGCCGTTCCAAATCCGATCAGCCCACTCAAGGAGAAGAGATGAAAGAGTTACATGCCAGCTGCCTGTGCGGCGCCGTCGCCCTGACCCTGCCGGATCAGTTCGACTATATGGGGAACTGCCACTGCAGCGAATGCCGCAAGTTTTCAGGGGGAGATTACGCCTCGGTCGGCGGACTTGATGGCAACAAGGTCACCATAGTGAAGGGGGAAGAGGCCATCGGCCGCTACCGGAAATCGGCAGAGACCACCCTGGCCTTCTGCCGTCACTGCGGCTCCAGCCTGTTCAGCCAGAAGAGCAGCAGCGGCAAGATCAACCTGCGCCTCGGGGTACTGGACGATGTGCCGAGCCAGCGACCCGCGTTTCACATCTTCGTTGGCTCCAAGGCGCCCTGGCACCAGATTGGCGACGACTGCCCGCAATTTGATACCCGCCCGCCGGTCTGATACCCGGTCAAACAGGTCAAGACCACCGTAACGGGGTCAGGAGGCTATCTCGCCGGCAAACAGATAGCCTTCACCATGGACGGTGACAAACAGCTGGGGATCCCGCGGATCCGCTTCCATCTTGCCGCGCAGCCGCCGGATCAACACGTCTATGGTGCGATCGCTCGGGCCATCGCCGCGATGGCTGATGAGGGTCAGGATCCGCTCCCGACTGAGCACCCGCCCGGCATGGGCGACAAAGGCCACCAGCACTTCATATTCCGCCTTGGTCAGACGCACCGGCACCCCGTCCTTGCTGAGCTGGCGACGAGGAATGTCAAAACGCCAGGGGCCGAAGCGCACCGCATCGTCGGTCGTCTCGGGTTCACTCGGGGCGGCGGCCAACGAGATCCGCCACAGCAGGTTCTTGACCCGCACCAGCAACTCCCGCAGCTCGAACGGCTTGGTGACATAGTCGTCAGCCCCCATCTCGAGGCCGACAATCTTGTCCACCGCATCGCTGCGGCCGGTGACCAGAATGATCCCCACCGTGCTGCGCGCCCGCAGTTCACGGGTCAACAGCAGACCATCTTCCCCCGGCAGGTTGATATCCAGCATCACCAGATCAACCGTCTGCTCCGCCAGCACGGCGCGCATCTCCTGGCCGTTTTCGACCGCCGTCACCCGATAGCCCTCCCGCTCGAAATAGCCGGTCAGCTTCTCGCGGGTCACCGCATCATCTTCAACAACCAGAATGTGGTAGCTCATGGGCAGGGTTCACGATGGTCGACAAGGGAGGATTATTCTATTCACATTTTGTCATAAATACCCCTATTTCATTAATTTGTGGCGGCAGCCCTGTTCACAACGCCTCCCTATCATGGCCCCCATCAAAAAAGTGATGTGAGAGAGCATGATGAAAAAACTGTGGCACTTCCTGCGCACTCCCAGCCGTCGCTGGTCGGTACTGGCGCTGCTTCTGGTGGGCGTCGGCGTCACCCTCGCGGGCACCGTCGGCCTGCACTACGGCTTTGAGAAAACCAGCAGCCTCGAATTCTGTATCTCCTGCCACTCCATGAAAGACACCGTCTATCCGGAGTACAAGGAGTCCATCCACTTCAAGAATGCCTCCGGGGTACAGGCGGTCTGTACCGACTGTCACCAGCCGAAGGACTTTGTCGGCAAGGTGGCCCGCAAGATGGAGGCGGCCAACGACCTCTATCAGGAGTACATAGGCCACAGCATCGACACCCAGGAGAAGTTCGAGGACCGGCGCCTGCATCTGGCCGAGAAGGTGTGGGCACGGATGAGCAGCCAGAACTCCAAGACCTGCAAGTCCTGCCACAGCTACGACAACATGGATCACGCCAAGCAGTCCCCGGCGGCCGCGCTGGCGATGAAAGACGCGGCGGCGAAGAACATGAACTGCATCGAGTGCCACAAGGGCATCGCCCACGAACTGCCCAATATGGCGGGCGGCTTCCGGGCCACTTACGCCACCCTGGTTAACGACGCGCAAGAGGCGCCAGCCACCGAGACCCTCTACAACCTGGGTGAAAAAGATCTCTATGCCAGCGAACAGAGCACCGACCCGGTCGGCAAACTGCTGCCTGCCTCCCGCATCGACGTGGTAGATCGCAGCGGCGATCGCCTCAAGGTGACCATCGAAGGATGGCGCGAGAGTGACGGCAAGGGCCGGGTGCTGAGCGAATACATGGGCAAGCGGGTCTTCGTCGCTACCATCCGTGATGAACTGAAAGCGAGCGAGAAAGTGCTCAAGCAGGAGACCGACAGCGCCACCCATATCAAGTGGGAACAGGTTCAGGTGCAGGCCTGGGTCGATGCCAAGGGCTTTGAGTCCTCGCTCAAACCGATCTGGGATTACGCTGGCGAGATGTACAAATCCACCTGCAACTCCTGCCACGGCGCGCCGGATCCCGCTCACTTCACTGCCAACGGCTGGATCTCGGGGCTCAAGGCGATGTCTGCCTACTATCGCCTGAGCAAGGAAGAGGAGCGCACCCTGCTCAAATACCTGCAAAACCATGCCGCCGATACCGGTGGTCAGGGCAGCCACTAATTCCGGATTCGAGTTCCGGATCCGAGAGAGGAATAACAAGATGATCAATATTTCCCGTCGTGGTTTTCTGGGTGGCTTGCTGGCCAGCGGTGCCTCTGCCCTGATCGGCCCCTCCCTGCTCGGTCGCGCCGTGATGGCCGCCGAGTCCGGCGACAAGCTGGTGCAGTCCGGCTCCCACTGGGGCGCCTTCCGTGCCCGTGTGGTCGATGGTCGCTGGGTCGAGACCCTGCCATTCGAGCATGACAAGCACCCCACCGAGATGCTCAAGGCCCTGAGTGAGGTGGTCTACAACCCCTCCCGCATCCGCTACCCCATGGTGCGGCTGGACTGGTTGCGCAAGGGCCACCAGTCCGACACCAGCGAACGTGGCCAGAACCGCTTCGTGCGGGTCACTTGGTCACAAGCGCTGGACTTCTTCTATCACGAGCTGGAGCGGGTGCAGAAGACCTATGGCCCGAGCGCCCTCTATGCCGGTCACTCCGGCTGGCAGTCGGTGGGCAAGCTGCACTCCGCTGGCGCCATGCTGGGGCGCGCCATGAACCTGCACGGCACCTATCTGGCCAAGGCCGGTGACTACTCCACCGGTGCCGCCCAGGTGATCCTGCCCCACGTGGCGGGTGCCATGGAGGTGTATGAGCAGCAGACCTCCTGGCCGCTGGTGCTGGAGCACAGCAAGACCATCGTTATCTGGGGCTCCGATCCCATCAAGAACCTGCAGGTGGGCTGGCTGGTGCCGGATCACAGCGTCTACGACTACTGGGCGCAGCTGAAAGAGAAGGTGGCCAAGGGCGAGATCCGGGTGATCAGTGTCGATCCGGTCAAATCCAAGACCCAGAAGTACCTCAATTGCGATCAGGTGACCCTGAATCCGCAGACCGACGTGCCGCTGATGCTGGGCATCGCCCACACCCTCTACAGCGAGAAGCGCCACGACGAGGCGTTCCTGAAGAACTACACCACCGGCTTTGACAAGTTCCTGCCCTACCTGCTGGGCACCAGCGATGGTCAGGTGAAAGACGCCGAGTGGGCCGCCGCCATCTGTGGCGTCCCTGCCGAGACCATCCGCGAGCTGGCCCGCACCATGAGCAGCGGCCGTACCCAGCTCATCGGCGGCTGGTGCGTGCAGCGTATGCACCACGGCGAGCAGTACGCCTGGATGCTGGTGGTACTGGCCTCGATGATTGGCCAGATCGGCCTGCCGGGGGGCGGTTACGGCTTTGGCTGGCACTACAACGGAGCGGGCACCATCACCTCCAGCGGCCCCATCATGTCCGGTTTCAGCTCGGTCATTCCCGGGGTCAAACCGCGCCATGACGGCGACTGGAAGGGCTACTCCAAATTCATTCCGGTGGCCCGTTTCGTCGACTGCATCCTCAATCCAGGCAAACAGATTGCCTTCAACGGCCAGACCATCACCTACCCTCACATGAAGATGGCGGTGTTCTGCGGCAACAACCCGTTCCACCACCAGCAGGATCGCAACAAGATGGTCGCGGCCTGGCGCAAGCTGGAAACCGTGGTCAGCATTGATCACCAGTGGACCGCCAGCTGCCGCTTCGCCGACATAGTACTGCCTGCGACCACTACTTATGAGCGCGATGACATCGAGCAGTGGGGCTCCCACTCCAACGCCGGCATTCTGGCCATGTACAAGGTGGTGGAGCCGTTGTTCGAGGCACGCGATGACTACGACATCTTCGCCGACCTCTGCCGTCGCTTCGGTCGCGAGGCCGAGTTCACCGGCGGCAAGAGCAAGCTGGAGTGGATCCAGAGCATCTATGACGACGCCCGCCTGCAGGGCCGCGGCATCGGCATTCGTCTGCCCCGTTTCAGCCAGTTCTGGCACGGCGAGGGCTTCGTCACCTTCCCGGCGGGCCAGCCCTGGGTGCGCCACGAGTCGTTCCGTCAGGAGCCGGATCTGGAACCCCTCGGTACCCCGTCCGGCCTCATCGAGATCTACTCCAAGACCATCGCCGACTACGGCTATGGGGATTGCCCGGGCCATCCGGTCTGGATCGAACCCTACGAGCGCTCTCACGGCGGGCCGGGCAGCAAGCAGTACCCACTGCACCTGCAATCCTGCCACCCGGACAAGCGACTGCACAGCCAGCTCTGCTCCTCCGACAACTACCGCGCCACTTACACGGTGCAGGGTCGCGAGCCTGTCTACATGAATCCGCAGGATGCCAAATCTCGTGGCCTCAAGGACGGCGATCTGGTGCGGGTGTTCAACAGCCGCGGCCAGGTGCTGGCCGGGCTGGTGGTGAGCGATGACTACGCCCGCGGCGTGGTGCGCATTCAGGAAGGAGCATGGTATGGCCCGCAGGAGGGCGGCAAGGTCGGTACTCTCTGTACCTACGGAGACCCCAACGTGCTGACCGCCGACATCGGCTCTTCCAGCCTGGCACAGGCCACCACGGCCCATACCGCGCTGGTGGAGATCGAGAAGTTCCACGGACCGGCACCCGCCGTCACCGCGTTCGGCGCGCCGGAATCGGCAAAGGGCATCGACCCCATGTTCCCGGCACTCTGACCCCAAGGGGACGAAAGCACCCCCTTGAGTTTCCTTTATTTTTAAAGTCGTTAGAATCGGGAGCCATCAAGGCTCCCGATTGCCATCCACGGAGGAAAAATGCAGGAATTTATGGCTACCAGCGAACGCCGGGCCGAACTCTACTGGTGGTTCTCCACCCTGTTCGCCGCCGAACTCAGTGATGAGCAGATCGCCGAATATGACACCTATGATGTGCGAAGCTTTCTGAAAAGCCTCTCAACCCTGGATCCGATGCGCGACGCCGTGGCCGAACTCAACGACGCCATCGCTCGCCTGCTGGTGCGCCCGGATCGCCAGCTGGAACTGGCCGCCGACTTCGCCAGCCTGTTTCTGGTGGAGCCCAAGCAGGGCGCCCTGCCCTACGAATCGCTCTACCGTGGCGATGCCAAGCTGCTGATGCAGGCCCCGATGGCCGAGATGCAGGCCCGCCTCGATCGCCTCGGCATCAATGTCAGCGACAAATACAAAGAGCCTGCCGACCATCTGGCCATCGAGCTGGATCTGATGGGCAATCTCATCATCCGTGCGGCGGAAGCCAAGAGCGCAGCCGAGCGGGAACGCTGGCTCGACGAGCAGGAAGCGCTGCTGCACGGCCATCTGCTGGGCTGGTTCGACAAGTTCGAAAGCGCCTGTCGCGCCGCCGACCGGTTTGGCTTCTACGGCGCCAGTGCCCGTCTGCTGGGGGTCTTCCTCAAGATGGATGCCAACTACCTCTCTCTGGTCAAACCGGCACCGTCTGCCGACTGAGGCCGCGATGAAAACAGCCCTGCTTCTGATTGCATGCTGGCTGCTGGCCCTGATCCCGCTGGATCAGGGCATGACCCCTCTCGTCACCCTGCTGTTCCATCCGGATCGCGAGCTCTACGGCACCGCCCAGCTCACCGGCTTTGGCGGTATCCTGCTCACTCTCTACCTCGCCAATCTCGGGGTCGAGGTGGTGCTGCGCCGCCGCTTCCAGATCGCCGGCATGCTGGCGCTGCTGGCCGCCTGGATCGACTTCATCAACTGCAGCGGCAACCAGTCACACTTTCTGTTGCTCTATCTGCTGGCTCTGCCATTCCACCTGCTCGGCTGGCTGGTACTGGTGCGCGGCATCCAGGCATTTGGTCGTCAAAAAGGCTAAAAAACCGGCCAAACCATTACAAATCATGACAGCCAAATCCCTCTCACCCCAGTCATGGCAAGGGTAAGGGGAGGAAGTCGGGTAATATTCGCTTACATTCAGTCCCCGTTCAGTTTTGTTGCAACCGTTATAGTGCGGCTCCTTTTCAACCGATCCAGGAGCAACCCCATGCCTCAACAGGACGCACGCATCACGGGTCTCGACCTGTTGCGAGGGCTCGTCATCTTTATGGCCGTCTTCGAGCACTACACCGGCTACCTCAACTACTGGTATATCGACTTTTTCACTCGCGAACACGCCTTGTGGGACAGCTTCTACCTCTCCCACAAAGCCATGGCTGGCCACCTGCTGCCCATGGATCACACCACGGCCCAGGTCTCGGCCTGGCTGATCCCCTGGGTCAGCCAGATCTACCTGGCGCTGGCCGCTTTCAACCTGAGTCGTCGTGACCAGACCAGCTTCAGACCGCAGCTAAAAAGCAAGCTGGTGCTGTTTGTCAGCATCATCGCCGTGCTTTATGTGGAGGGGCTGGTCATCGCCCCCAACTTCGGCGAGGCCATCTCCTTCTATCCGGTGATGCTCTGGATGTGTCTGCTGGCACTCTTCTCGCTGGTGTATGGCTGGTTTGGCATTCGCGGCATGCTGGTACTGACCGTGCTCAGCCTGTTGCTGGATCAGTTCGGAGTACAGAACCTGCTTGGCCATATCGACAGCTGGATGAAGCTGCACGTTCACCCCGACTATGAGCTGGATGCCCGCCTCGATCTCTTCATGGCCAGCGGCTGTTTCGGCTTTCTCTATGGCTGGTGCTGGCATCAGCGCCCCCAGTGGCGGGATCGCCTCAATCGCCTGGTGCTCACCCTTTCCGTGGTGGCGCTCGCCATCTATCTGCGCCTTGGCGAGACCAGCTCGGTCGAACTCAACGACATTTACGCCAACGAACATGAGCTGGCGCTGGACATGACTGGCCGTGCCGGGATCTGGGGCATGGAGTTTCTGGTGATCGGCATCATCCTGTGGCTGCATCAGCGCAATATTCGTCTCTGCTGGCGACCGCTCAACTGGATCGGCATGTACTCCCTGACCGTGTTCATCTTCCACAAGAGCATCTTCGTCCACCTGTGGGGCCCCTTGCTGCTGTGGTGGACGGCTCGTCAGGGCACCATCTTGCCCAACAGCTTCGGCCTGATCATGCTGCTCTGTTGCGCCAGCGTACTGCTTATCCATGCTTTCCAGCGCTCCGGCATCATCTGTCACCTGATGGGGATGCATCAGGATCGGGACTGGCAACGACTGTATGGCAAATAAGCGCGGGTTACTGCTGCTCATCGCCCTGATCTCGCCCTTCCCGGCCAGGGCGCTGGTCATGGGCAGCCAATGGCAACTCGACAGCAGCCGGGCGGGAGAGGGAACCGACTCCACCGTGCAACTCTGGCTCGGCTATGAACGCGAAACACAGATGGGCCTTATCTTTATCGATGGCCAAAGTGCGGGCGTCGCGTTGCCCCTTTATCAACAGAGTTTTATCGCGGTGGGGGTCAGCCCCATGCAGGTGGCGGATCACACCCGTTTCGGCGCGCTATGGCGCCTTGGCTGGCAACTGGATGACGAACATCAACTGAGCATTGGCCAGCTTTATGATGTGACCGGCCGTTATGGCCAGATCTGGTATATGGAGCATTCACTCCCGTTGCCTGCCAACGTCTCCTTTAATCTCTGGCTGACGAGAGGTAACCAGGCACACATGTCTGCATATGATGCCGAAGAGGGGTGGCGTGAATGGGGAATGACGCTGGAGCGAAGCTGGAGCTGGGATCAATGGACGCTGGATACCGAAGTGGGTGCGAAACAATGGCTGATGAAGGAACGTGACTGGCAACCCACCGTCAACCTGACACTGCGCTACCAATTCAGTTTGCAATAAGTGGGAGGAACTCAAAAAAGTCCCTCTCTTGCCCTCATATGGGTACGGCTACCCAGTGACCGCACACCGCAGATGGTCGATACACGGCACAACTTTTCCTCAACAAACAGCAAGATAACTCTGCTTGGTGCCCCCCGAAACCGTTCGTGCCATACTGAAAACCGACACAAGTGACAAATCAATCAATGCCGAGGTCATCATGGATGGGAAGCCTTTCAACGCCGCCACCGAGGCAATCTTGGCCCAGCTGTCAGATCACACCGTCCTGACACAGCTGATGGATAACGCCCCTCTGGGCATCGGCGTCTTTGACCGCGAATTTCGCTACCGCAAAGTCAATCAGGTGCTGGCCGACATCAATGGCAAGAGCATCGAGGAGCATCAGGGCAAGCACCTCCGAGAAGTGGTGCCCAAACTGGCTCCGACGCTGGAACCCATGTTTCAGCAGATCATGCGCAGCGGCATTCCCTACGTGGATATCGCCATCACGGGTCAAACAGCTGCGTACGACAGCAGCTCCCGCCGCTTTCAGGCCACCTACAGCCCGATGCGCAATGAGCAGGGCGAGCTGAGCGGCATCCTCGCCATCGTGCGGGACATCACCGAGCAGTATGAAACCGAACAGCGGCTGCAACTGGCGATGCGCGCAGCTCAAATCGGTGTGTGGGAGTGGCACGTGGCGGAGGACAGATTGCTGTTCGACGGCCAGATTGAGCCGCTGCTGGGCATCGAGGCCAACCAGTTCCACGGCGGGCTGCAAGCGTTCGTCGACTGCTTTGAACCGGGATCAGGCAGCCAGCTCAAGGCGGCCTTGCAAAGCCATGACCCCATCCATCTCACCCTGAGCTACCTCACCGCCCTCAAAGAGCGGCACTGGGTCGATATTCATGCCGACCATGTGCCCGCCACCGAGTCGGTCGGCCACCGGGTCATGGGCGTCATTCACAATGCCACCGCCCGCCGCCGTCAGGAGGAGCGGCTCCATCAGGCCAACGTGGTCTTCGATACCACGGCCGAGGGGATCATCATCCTCGACAGCGAGCACCATATTCTGTCGGTCAACCCGGCCTTCACCATGCTGACCCAATACAATGCCGAGGAGGTGATAGGGCGCACCCCGGATATCATCATGCACCCCAGACGCTACACCGATCTCGACTATCCATGGTATCACCTGCGTCCCGGCAACAACGCCTGGCATGGCGAGATGGTCTGCCTGCGCAAGGATGGCAGCTACTTCTCCTCCTGGCAGCAGATCAGCGCGGTTTATGACAACTTCAACAACACCACCCACTATGTGATCGCCCTCTCCGACATCAGCGCCATTCGCAAGGTGGAGGCCGAGCTGAATCACCTTGCCTATCACGATCCCCTGACCGAATTGGGCAATCGCCATCTGTTGCAGGAGCGGTTGGCCCTTGAGCTGAAAACCGCGCAGCTCAATCACAAACGGTTGGGGCTGCTCTTTATCGATCTGGATGGTTTCAAGCTGATCAACGACAGCCTGGGGCACGGGGTCGGCGATGAGCTGCTCAAGCGGCTTGCTGAGCGGATCCGCGGCTGCCTGCAGCACAACGATCTGGCAACCCGCCTCGGTGGTGACGAGTTTCTGGTGCTGATCCCCTATCTGGAGGAGCCTGACGAGCTGGCGACCCTCGCCAATACCCTGCTGAGAGTCTTGCGCGAGCCGGTTGAGCTGGCCCATGAGCTGGTGGCTATCTCGGCGAGTATCGGTATCGCCATCTATCCGGATCATGCCGACAGCCCGGAAACTCTGGTCAGCGCCGCCGACAGTGCCATGTACGAGGCGAAGAGTCAGGGGCGCAACGGCTTCCAGTTCTATACCCCCAGCATGGCGGCTCGGGCCCGCGAGCGGATGCAGATTGAGCAGGGTCTGCTCAAGGCCCTTGAGCTCGAACAGCTCTGCATCTTCTATCAACCCATGACCAATCTGGCCAACGGCCACCTGAGCGGGCTGGAAGCGCTGCTGCGCTGGCAACACCCCAATGAGGGGATGATAGCGCCGACCCGTTTTATTCCGGTGGCGGAGGAGTGCGGCCTGATCGAGAAGATTGGCGAGTGGGTGATGCGTAACGCCTGCGAGCAGGGGAAAAACTGGCTGGCTGCCGGGCTGCCGGTGCCCCGCTTGTCGGTTAATGTGTCGGTGCGGGAGATGCGCTCCCCGGGCTACGTTGAGCGGGTCGCCGCCATTCTGGCCGAGACCGGATTTCCGCCAGAACGGCTGGAAATTGAGGTGACGGAGAGCATCATCCAGCGGGTCGAACAGAGTCTGGATCTCTTTACCCGCCTGAAAAATCTCGGCGTGCAGATTGCCATCGATGACTTTGGCACCGGCTTCTCGTCACTCAGTCTGCTCAAGACCCTGCCGATCGATCGCATCAAGATCGACCGGGCCTTTGTGCAGGCATTACCGGAAGACAAGAACAGTCGGGAGCTCTGCCGCACCATCATCAATCTGGCCGACAGTCTGGATATGGAGGTCACCGCCGAGGGAATTGAAACCAAGGCACAACACGCCTTCTTGCAGTCACTCAACTGCGGCGAAGGGCAGGGCTATCTGTTCAGCAAACCACTGCATGTCGAGCATATGGGGGATCGCCTGCATCAGCGCTATGCCTCATAGCGGCAGGCAACCAGCCGGGAGGCATCCGCCTCCTGGCTGCTAACCGGATTACCACTCAATCTGCAAGCGGGATTCCCAACCATCATCACGGTCATTGAGCATGCGCGTCAGCGGTGATTCGCCAGCATAACGGGGGGCAGGCTCCCTGAAGGTGAGTCTGGTACCGGGCTCTTTGGCCTGCCATGCATGGCCAAGCTGATCGGCCACCCGATCCCGCAGTGCGGGTGAGGCCTCCTGATGGGTGATCGCAAACTCTTTCAGCGGTTCGCCAGCAGGCACTGGCGCATCAAACTGCCAGAGGGATGCACAGAGCAACAGGGAAAACATAATCACCTCCAATTAATCGACACGGCCCTTTTACCCGCTTGCCGATTAATTGTCACTCTTTGCCCTGTAACCAACTGTTGCCGCCTATCCAAAAGTCTAATTGCCCCCCGCTACCAAAGGTATAAGTTGTTAAGAAACCATTAAAAGATCTATTCAAAGGAGTGACAGATGAGCGAGAGCAAGGTCTACCCGGTCAAATCCCATATCAGCGACAGCGCCCTGCTGGACAAGGCCGGGTACGAGGCCATGTATCAGGCCTCCATCGACAATCCGGACGCCTTCTGGGGAGAGCAGGGAAAAATCCTCGACTGGATGACACCCTATACCAAGGTCAAGAACACCTCCTACGATCCGGGCCATGTCTCCATCAAATGGTTTGAAGATGGCCAGCTCAACGTCTCGGCCAACTGTCTCGATCGCCATCTCGCCGAACGGGGTGACAAGGTCGCCATCATCTGGGAAGGGGACAACCCCGCCGAAGATCGCAAACTCACTTACCGTGAGCTGCACAGCGAAGTGTGCAAGTTTGCCAACGTATTGAAAGCACAAGGGGTTCACCGCGGCGACGTGGTCTGCCTCTATATGCCCATGGTGCCCGAAGCCGCCATCGCCATGCTGGCCTGTACCCGCATCGGCGCGGTACACAGCATCGTCTTCGGCGGCTTCTCGCCGGAAGCGCTGGCCGGTCGCATCATCGACTCGGGCTCGCGCATCGTGATCACCGCCGATGAGGGACTGCGTGGCGGCCGTCCGGTGCCGCTGAAGAAGAATGTGGATGAAGCGCTCACCAACCCGGATACCCAGGTCAACAAGGTGATCGTGCTCAAACGCACCGGGGGCAATGTCGCCTGGCACAACCACCGCGACATCTGGTGGCACGAAGCGACCGCTGCCGTCAGCATCGACTGCCCGCCCGAGGCAATGAACGCCGAAGATCCGCTCTTTATCCTCTATACCTCCGGCTCCACCGGCAAACCCAAGGGGGTGCTGCACACCACCGGCGGCTATCTGGTTTATGCCACCCTCACCTTCAAATATGTGTTCGACTACCACGAGCAGGATATCTACTGGTGTACCGCCGACGTGGGCTGGGTCACCGGTCACTCCTATCTGGTCTACGGGCCGCTGGCCAATGGCGCCACCACCATCATGTTCGAAGGGGTGCCCAACTACCCGGCGACCAACCGCATGAGCCAGGTAGTGGACAAGCACAAGGTCACCATTCTCTATACCGCCCCCACCGCCATTCGCGCCCTGATGGCCAAGGGCAACGAAGCGGTCACCGGCACCTCGCGCCAGAGCCTGCGCATCATGGGCTCGGTGGGTGAACCCATCAACCCGGAAGCCTGGGAGTGGTACTACCGCACCATTGGCGACGAGCGCTGCCCCATCGTCGATACCTGGTGGCAAACCGAAACCGGCGGCATCCTGATTACGCCGCTGCCCGGCGTCACCGACCTGAAACCGGGCTCGGCGACCCGCCCCTTCTTCGGGGTACAACCGGCGCTGGTAGACAACATGGGCGAGCCGCTGGAGGGGGCCACCGAGGGCAATCTGGTGATCACCGACTCCTGGCCGGGCCAGATGCGCACCGTGTTCGGCGATCACGAGCGCTTCGAGCAGACCTACTTCTCCACCTTCCCCGGCCGCTACTTCACTGGCGACGGTGCCCGTCGCGATGCCGATGGCTACTACTGGATCACCGGTCGGGTGGATGATGTACTGAACGTCTCCGGCCACCGCATGGGGACCGCCGAAATTGAATCGGCGCTGGTGGCCCATCCCAAGATCGCCGAAGCGGCGGTGGTGGGGGTTCCTCACGAGATCAAGGGTCAGGGCATCTACGCCTATGTCACCCTGATCGCCGGGGAAGAGCCGAGCCGCGAGCTGCACAAGGAGGTGAAGGAGTGGGTGCGCAAGGAGATTGGCGCCATCGCCACGCCAGATGTCATTCACTGGGCGGAGGGGCTGCCGAAGACCCGTTCCGGCAAGATCATGCGCCGGATCTTGCGCAAGATCGCCACCGGCGAGACCGACAGTCTGGGGGATATCTCCACCCTGGCGGATCCGGGCGTAGTGGACAAACTCATTCGCGAGAAGTCGGAAGCCGCCTGATCCCGCTTCGTTTGTTGCCCAACAAAGCCGGCCCTGCGCCGGCTTTGTTGTTTCTCATCCGCCAGCAAACAGCAGGGCGGCAGTCACGGCGCCTTGCCGACCGAAACGCGCAATAAATAGCCAGATGTAGAGATTAGACCAGTAAAATGCTGCTAATTTTCACGAAATCAATATAATTGCGAAATCTGTGTGCCAGGGCACACCGATTTGCGCAGAAAATGGCTAGATTTCTGGTAGTCCACAAGATAGCTGATAGATAGCAGCATTATCATCGAGGATGCACTCAATATGTCGCAAAATCACCGAATTCTCCTGCTCAACGGACCAAACCTGAATCTGCTGGGCAAACGGGAACCGGGTATCTACGGCAGCAAGACGCTCGATGAGATCGTCGCCGATCTGAAGCTTAACGCCAGCGAACTCGGTGTCACTCTGGAACATCTGCAATCCAACGCCGAACATGAGTTGGTCAGCCGCATCCATCAGGCCATGGGCCAGGTGGATTTTATCATCATCAATCCAGCCGCCTTCACCCACACCAGCGTCGCTATTCGCGATGCGCTGCTGGGCGTTGCCATCCCTTTTATCGAGGTTCACCTGTCAAACGTCCATGCCAGGGAGCCGTTCCGTCATCACTCCTATCTGTCTGATGTCGCCAAAGGGGTCATTTGTGGTCTGGGGGCCGATGGCTACCAATTCGCTTTAACCGCGGCCGTGCACCATCTGCGCGCGGCTTGATAATCACTGATCAGATAAAGAAGAAAGAGAATGCTAATGGATATCCGCAAAATCAAGAAGCTGATTGAACTGGTTGAAGAGTCCGGCATCGCCGAACTGGAGATCTCCGAAGGTGAAGAGTCCGTTCGCATCAGCCGCAACTTCTCCGGTCAGGTGACCACCGCCATGCCGCAGATGATGATGCAGCAAGCCGCTCCGGTTGCCGCACCTGCCGCTGCCGCCCCGGTTGCCGCACCTGCCGCTGATGCCGCGCCGAGCGGTCACCTGATGCGCTCCCCGATGGTTGGCTCCTTCTACCGCTCCTCCAGCCCGGATGCCAAGCCGTTCGCGGAAGTGGGTCAGCACGTCAATGTCGGCGACACCCTGTGCATCGTCGAAGCCATGAAAATGATGAACCAAATCGAGTCTGACAAGGCCGGTGTGATCAAAGCGATCCTGGTTGAAAATGGTCAGGCCGTCGAATTTGACGAGCCGCTGTTCATCATCGAATAAGGGAAATCGCCACCCATGTTGGACAAAGTAGTCATCGCCAACCGCGGTGAAATTGCCCTGCGGATCCTGCGCGCTTGTAAAGAGCTCGGGATCAAGACAGTGGCCGTTCACTCCACCGCCGACCGGGAGCTCAAACATGTGCTGCTGGCCGACGAATCCATCTGTATCGGCAAACCGGCCAGTACCGACTCCTACCTCAACGTCCCGGCGATCATCGCCGCCGCCGAGGTAACCGGTGCCGTGGCTATCCACCCGGGTTACGGCTTCCTCTCCGAGAACGCCGACTTCGCCGAAGTGGTTGAAAAATCCGGCTTCATCTTCATCGGCCCTAGGCCTGAGACCATTCGCCTGATGGGTGACAAGGTCTCTGCCATCGAAGCGATGAAGAAGGCTGGCGTGCCGTGTGTACCGGGCTCTGACGGCCCCGTCGACAACGACGCCAAGCACAACGCCGCCATTGCCAAGCGCATCGGCTATCCGGTGATCATCAAGGCCGCCGGTGGCGGTGGTGGTCGCGGCATGCGCGTGGTGCGCAATGAAGCGGAACTGGCGGGCGCCATCGCTCTAACCAAATCCGAAGCAGGCCAGTTCTTCAAGAACGACATGGTCTACATGGAGAAGTACCTGGAAAACCCGCGCCACATCGAAATTCAGGTGTTGGCAGACGGCCAGGGCAACGCCCTCTATCTGGGCGAGCGTGACTGCTCCATGCAGCGTCGCCACCAGAAAGTGGTGGAAGAGGCACCGGCACCGGGCATCACCGCCGAAATGCGCAAGTTCATCGGCGAGCGCTGCGTGCGCGCCTGTATCGAGATCGGCTACCGCGGTGCGGGTACTTTCGAGTTCCTGTACGAGAACGGCGAGTTCTATTTCATCGAGATGAACACCCGTATCCAGGTTGAGCATCCGGTCACCGAGATGGTCACCGGTATCGATCTGATCAAGGAGCAGCTGCGCATTGCCGCCGGTCAGCCCCTGTCGATCACCCAGCAGGATATCCGCATCCGTGGCCACGCCATCGAGTGCCGGATCAACGCCGAAGATCCGGCCACCTTCATGCCCTCTCCGGGTCTGGTGCAGCGCTTCCACGCGCCGGGTGGTCTGGGCGTGCGTTGGGACTCCCACATCTATGCCGGTTACAAGGTACCGCCCCACTACGATTCGATGATCGGCAAGCTGATCTGCTACGGCGAGAATCGTGACATTGCCATCGCCCGCATGCGTCATGCGCTGGACGAGCTGGTGGTGGAAGGGATCAAGACCAACGTACCGCTGCAAAAAGAGATCATGAAAGACGAAAACTTCCAGCACGGTGGCACCAATATCCACTATCTGCACAAGAAGTTGGGTCTGTAAGATCTCGCAGGCAGAACAATCACTTCCGGCCAGATAGCAGCCAGCTGTTTATCTGCAATCCAGCCGGAAGTCAGCTCCGCAAGGAGCCTCTGCTGAAAAAGGGCCATGGCGACATGGCCCTTTTTTGTTATCCTTGCGCCCCTCAAATTTGTCGGAGGCCAAGGTGAACCGTTTTGCTCTCGCCCGCCGGGAAGCAGCTTTCTGCCTGCTGCTGACCCTGCTCTACTTCTTTGCCTGGTATGGCACCGCCTATTTTATCCCGCTCCAGCTGGAGTTATGGGGGCTGCCGCTGTGGTTCCTGCTCAGCTGCATGGTGATGCCACTGCTGTTCATTCTGCTCTGCGCCCTGATGGTGAACCGGCTGTTTGTGGAGATCCCCCTCGATACCCACTCCCCTTCCGGCCAGGAGTCATCCCATGAATCTTGAGTTGATGCTGCCGCTCGTCATCTATCTGGTGCTGGTGCTGGGGGTCGGTTTTTGGGCCAGCCGCCATCGCGCCGAAGGCAACTTCGTGCAGGAGTACTTCATCGGCAACCGCAGCATGGGCGGGCTGGTGCTGGCGATGACGCTGGTTGCCACCTACACCTCGGCCTCCTCCTTTATCGGCGGGCCGGGTGCGGCCTACAAGATCGGTCTGGGCTGGGTGTTGCTGGCGATGATCCAGCTGCCCACCGTCTGGCTCACCTTGGGGGTGCTTGGCAAGAAGTTCGCCATCATCGCCCGCCGGGTCAATGCGGTGACCATCAACGACATGCTGTGGGCCCGCTATCAGAGCAAGGCGGTGGTGATCCTCGGCTCCGTCACTATCATCCTCGCCTTTATCGCAACCATGGTGGTGCAGTTTATCGGTGGCGCCCGCCTGCTGGAGACCGCCACCGGCCTCTCCTACCAGCAGGGGTTGATGCTGTTTGCCAGCTGCGTGCTGCTCTACACCATCATCGGCGGCTTCCGTGCGGTGGTGATGACCGATGCCCTGCAGGGGATCATCATGCTGATCGGCACCGGTGCCTTGCTGGCGGGGATTCTGATTGCCGGTGACGGCCTGCCGAACCTCATCCACCAGCTCAGGGAGATCGATCCCAAGCTGGTGAGCCCGCAAGGAGCCGGCGACATGCTGACCCAGCCCTTTATGCTGAGCTTCTGGATCCTGGTCTGTGTCGGGGTGGTGGGGTTGCCCCACTCGGCGCTGCGCTGCTTTGGCTATCGCGACAGCAAGGCGCTCCATCGTGGCATTCTGATCGGCACCGTGGTCAGCGCCCTGCTGATGTTCGGCATGCATCTGGCTGGCGCCCTTGGCCGCGCCATCCTGCCCGGTATGGACAGCCCGGACAAGATCATGCCCTCCCTGATGATGGAAGTGCTGCCCCCCTGGCTGGCTGGGGTCTTTCTGGCGGCGCCGATGGCGGCCATCATGTCCACCATCGACTCCCAGCTGATCCAGGCCTCCGCCACGCTGGTGAAAGATCTCTACCTCAATTACCTGAGCCCGAAGCAGGAGAAGCTGGAAGTGCGCATTCCGCGTCTCTCCCTGCTCTGTACCCTGATCCTCGGCACTCTGGTGCTGCTAGCGGCGTTGCAACCGCCCGAGATGATCATCTGGCTCAACCTGCTCGCCTTTGGTGGTCTGCAGGCAGTGTTCCTCTGGCCGCTGGTGCTTGGCCTCTACTGGTCGCGGGCCAACGGCCCGGGCGCGCTGGCCAGCATGGTCAGCGGCATCGTCAGCTATGGGGTACTGAGTCAGTGGGGGATCAAGCTGGCTGGACTGCACGCCATCGTGCCAAGCCTCACGCTGGCGCTGGTGGTCTTTATCACGGTGAGCCTGCTGACGGCGCCGCCCTCGCGGGAAGTGCGCGAGCTTTTCGAGCAGAAATAATAAAAAGATAAATTAGGGGTTCCAAAACTATCCCCAAATGGGTGGTTTCCGGTTAAACTGTGCGCCAAGTCACAAAAAGTAGCCGCTGTATGCCCGTAAAAGCCACTCGACAAGTCGTCACTCAAGCCCTGCAGCGGCTCGGTTATGCCCTGCTGCTGCCCGTCTCCATCCTGCCGATGGCGGCGTTGATCTACCGGCTTGGGCAACCCGACGTACTCGATTTGGCGGTGCTCTCCCTCACCGGTCAGGCGATCTTCAGCCAGATGCCGCTTATCTATGCGGTGGCGATCGCCTTTGGCCTGAGCCGGCAGGAGCTGGGCGGACAGACGCTGGCGGGTGCGGTCAACTTCCTGCTGCTCAGTACCGCCTTCAATACTCTGGCCCCCAACCTGCACGCCGACATGATCTGCGGCCTGCTGGCGGGGCTCACCACCGCCATCATCTATCCCTGGGTTCACCAGCAGAAACTGCCTCGCTGGCTGCAGATCGCCAAGGGGGAGTTTCCCAGCCTGCTGGTGTCGGCCTTGGCCTGTCTACTGATCGCCATTCCCCTCTCGCTGCTGTGGCCGCCGCTGGAGCGCGGGCTGACCCTGCTCACCTCCGAGCTGCTCACCACGCCGTTTGGCGCCTTCTGCTACGGCACCCTCAACCGCTTGCTGATCCCGCTCGGACTGCATCAGGTGCTGGGCAGCGTGATCGGCCTTGGCGAGAGCAACCTGCAGGCGCTGGCTGCAGCCCAACCCCTTCATGAAGGGTATGTGGCCGGTCTCTACCCCATCATCATGTTCGGCCTGCCGGGCGCCTGTTTTGCCATCTGGCTGCACCGCCAGCGGATGCAGCGGCTGCCGCAGGGCGGGCTGCTGCTCACCCTGGCGCTCACCTCGGCACTGGTGGGCATCACCGAACCCATCGAGTTTCTGTTCGCCTTTACCGCCCCCTGGCTGTTTCTGGCCCACGCCCTGCTGACCGGGCTATCGTTGGCGGTCTGCAGCGGGCTGGGGATCAAGGTGGGCAGCTATTTCTCCGCCGGTCTGCTGGATCTGGTGCTGAGCTATCAATCCGGTGAGCACAGCTTCTGGCTCATTCCGGTCGGTATCCTGTTCTTCGTCGCCTACACCCTGCTGTTCTATCAGCTGCTGGAGCGTGCCCCCCTCAGCATGCCGAGCAAGCCCATCGCAGTGGAGCATCCGCGCCTTGCCAGTGTTGCCCCCTCCGACCCGCAGATGCTGGCGATCCAGTACCTCAAGGTGCTGGGCGGGATGGACAATCTGGTGGCGATGAGCGTCTGCCTCACCCGCCTCAGCCTGCGGGTGCGCGATATTTCACTGGTGGATCAATCCCGCTTGCTGGGGCTGGGCTGCCTCTCCTGGATCCAGCTCAACGACCACCAGCTGGTGCTGGTGCTGGGTCCCAGCGCCAGCCTGATTGAAGGGCAGATCCGCATGCTGGCGGAGCGCCAGTCAGTCCCCCTCGGCCTCAAACCCAATCAGGAGTCGGCCAGCCAGAGCAGCTGGTAACTCAGGCGAACGGCAACCGCTCGGCCACGAAATCCATCAGGGTACGCAGGGCGGGGGCCAGATGCTCCCGACTCGGATAGATAAGGTAAAACGGATTGACCGGGATAGGATGATCCGGCAACACCTTCTGCAACCGCCCCGCCGCCAGATCCCCTTCACAGACATGGTGGGGCAACAGGGCAATCCCCCCGTCATGGATCGCCATCTCCCGCAGCGCCAGCAAGCTGTTACTGACACAGGCCCCCTGCGGCCGCCAGCCCCCCTCCTGCAATGGCCACACCGGCATGGCCGAGTGCACCAGACAGGCATAACGGCCCAGCTCGCTCAGCTGTTGCGGCATGCCGTGAGCCGCCAGATAGGCAGGTGCCGCCACCAGATGGCGTGCCACCTGACCGATGCGCCGACAGATGAGGCTGGAGTCTTTCAGCGGCGCCGCCCGCAGCGCCAGATCGTAACCCTCCCCCACCAGATCGAGCTGTTCGTCACTCAGGGTCAGCTCCAGCACTACCTCTGGATAGAGGGCGCGAAACTCGGCGAGGATCCGGCCAAGCAGCAGGGTGCCGGTCGCCTCGGGGGCGGTGATCCGCACCCGCCCCGCCGGGGCCGAGCGCAGCCTTGCCATCGCCAGATTGGCGCTGCGCGCCAGTGCCAGCAATCCCTGACAGTGTTCGACATAGAGTTCCCCCTGCGGCGTCAGGCTCAACCTGCGGGTGGTGCGCTGCAACAGCCGCACCCCGAGCTGGGATTCGAGCCGCGAGATCTTCTGACTCACCGACGACTTGGGCATACCGAGCAGCTCGGCGGCTCGGGTAAAGCTCCCCTGCTCCACCACGGTGGCGAACAGTCCCATCAACTCCAGATCGACATTGTTCATATACTCAAACAGTCTTTACCGATTACCCATCTTAATCTTGATAATCAACCAGACTAGAGTGAGTGGCAATCCCGAACACACCGATTTAAAAGGAAAAGCCATGAAAGCCATAGCCCTGACTCACTATCTGCCAAGCGACCACCCCGACTGCTTTATCGCCGCCAACCTGCCCGACCCCAACCCTGGCCCGCGGGACCTGCTGGTGCGGGTCACAGCTACCTCCGTCAATCCAGTGGATACCAAGGTGCGCTCCCCCAAGGCCAAAATTGAAAGCTCACCCCGGGTACTGGGTTGGGATGCGGTGGGAGAAGTGATCGCCACCGGCAGCGAAGTGACCCTGTTCAAGGCGGGCGATCGGGTCTGGTATGCCGGCGACATTAGCCGTCCGGGCAGCAACAGCGCCTTGCAACTGGTGGATGAGCGCATCGCCGCGATCGCCCCCACCAGCTTGAGCGATGTGGAGGCCGCCGCCCTGCCGCTCACCGCCATCACCGCCTGGGAGACCCTGTTCGAGCGCTTCGCCCTCACCCGCGAGAGCCGTGGCAAACTGCTGATCATCGGCGGCGCCGGTGGCGTGGGCTCCATTGCCATCCAGCTGGCCCGCCAGCTCACCGGCATGGAGGTGATTGCGACCGCATCCCGCCCAGAGAGCCGTGAGTGGTGCCTCGAAATGGGCGCCCATCAGGTCGTGAACCACCACAAGTTGCAGGAGGAGCTGACCGCCCTTGGCATCACTCAGGTCGATGCCATCTTCTGCACCAACGCCACCGCCGAGCACTGGGCCACCATGGCCGGGCTGATCCGCCCGTTTGGCCATATCTGTACCATCGCCGAATCGAGCGAGCCGTGGGATCTCTCCCTGCTCAAGAGCAAGAGTGTCACCTTCAGCCAGGAGTTCATGTTCACCCGCTCCCTGTTCCAGACGCCGGACATGATCGAGCAGCACCGCCTGCTCGGCCGGGTGGCGGCACTGGTCGATGAAGGGGTACTGCAGACCACCCTGACCAGGACCATCCCTTCGCTGACCCCGGTCACGCTGGCTCAGGCCCATGCCGAGGTGGAGGCGGGCCGCATGGTAGGCAAGCTGGTGATCGACATGAGCGGCTTTGCCAACTAAGCCCTCAAACGCACCATGATGGGATAAGTTCACCAAGGAGATGCCCCAAACGGGCACAACCAGCGGCGCTCATGTCAGCCAGTGGCAGGCCAACGTCCGACAATCAGCCAAAAAAGAGGCCATTTCGCGAGAAATGGCCTGAATACCTGAACATTGGGGTAACAATCACACACATATCCTTATGCAGGACATATTAGTCTTTGCATCTGGCGTGCCAACAGCAGCATGAATGCGCCCAAACGGCGTCAGCCCGTCCTTGAGCAAGGTGCCGACCTTGCTCTTTTTTTGTCTGGCAGACTGTTTACCAGGCAAACAAGTGCAGATAAAAAAATGCCACCCGAGGGTGGCAGTGAAAGATGACGGAACTTGAGCAAAGCGTTCAGCGAAAACCGATCGTCTTCGCCTGCATAGAGCAATACAGGAACCGTGCCAATCCGGCAAAAGCCCCCATATCCCCCCACATCATGGGCAAACCACGACAGCACTGCCCCATGATGATAGAATCTCGCGGTTTCACATTTATGAAGAGTCGACGCCATGCCCTGGATACAAATTCGAATCAACGCCACTGCCAAGACCGCAGACAAGGTGAGCAACATGCTGCTGGGGCGTGGAGCCCAGGCCGTGACCTTTATGGATGCCAAGGATGTGCCCGTCTATGAACCCATGCCCGGTGAAACCCCGCTCTGGGGCGAGACCGAAGTGATGGGTCTGTTCGATGCCGAAACCGATCCGGCCCCCACCATCGCCTTCTTCCAGCAGATTTTCGGCGAAAACGTCGGCTACAAGGTCGAGCAGCTGGAAGACAAGGACTGGGTGCGCGAGTGGATGGATCACTTCCACCCCATGCAGTTTGGCGAGCGCCTCTGGATCTGCCCGAGCTGGCGCGATGTGCCGAACCCCGATGCGGTCAACGTCATGCTGGATCCGGGTCTGGCCTTCGGTACCGGTACCCACCCCACCACCGCCCTCTGCCTGCAGTGGCTGGACGGACTGGATCTGACCGGTAAAACCGTGGTCGACTTTGGTTGTGGCTCCGGCATTCTCGGCATCGCCGCCCTGAAGCTGGGCGCCGCCCGCGTCATCGGCATCGACATCGACCCGCAAGCCATCCAGGCCAGCCGCGACAACGCCGAGCGTAACGGGGTTGCGGGCCAGATCGAACTCTACCTGCCGGCCGACCAGCCGCAAGATGTCGAAGCGGACGTGGTGGTCGCCAACATCCTGGCCGGCCCGCTGCGCGAACTGGCGCCACTTATAGCCGGCCACGGCAAACCGGGCAGCCTGATGGCCCTCTCCGGCGTGCTGGAGAGCCAGGCGCCGGAGCTGGAAACCATCTACGGCCAGTGGTTCGAGATGGACCCGACCGCCGTCAAGGAAGAGTGGTGCCGCCTCTCCGGCCGCAAGCACGGCTAAGCGCGGGCAACATAGACGCCAACCTCATGCCATCAGGGCTCCCATTCGGGGGCCCTGATTGTTTTGGCCTGTCGAACTCTTCCAGGTCCGTGGACATGGGCATGATCGCCCTCCCTTCTGATTGTGTTCGTTTGAAAACAACACTCGCCTTTATTCCGGTAAGATAGCGATCCGAGCCAACGCAACCGAGAGGGACTTCTTATGCGGATTGCCATTCTGGATGACTATCAGGATCAGGTGCGCCACCTCCCCTGCTTTGCGCTGCTTGCAGCTCATGACGTTATCATCCTCAACCAGAGCGAACCGGATCCGGCGCGACTTGCAGCCAAGCTGGCAGATGTGGAAGCACTGGTGCTGATCCGCGAGCGTACCCGCATCGACGAACAACTGCTGATGCGGCTTCCCACCCTTAAACTCATCAGCCAGACCGGCAAAATCAGCCAGCATATCGACCCGGCACTGTGCCAGCGGTACGGCGTTGCCGTGGCAGAAGGCGTAGGCAGCCCCATTGCCCCCGCCGAGCTCTGCTGGGCGCTCATCATGGCAGCCTCCCGCCATATTCCAGCTTACAGCCAAGCGCTGGGCCAAGGTCAATGGCAGCAATCCGGCAGCCTCGGTTTGGGACGCACTCTGCATGGCCTGACACTCGGCATCTGGGGCTACGGCAAGATAGGCCAGCGGATCGCCCGCTATGGCAAGGCATTTGGCATGTCGGTACTGATATGGGGCAGTGAGGCTTCGCGAAGGCAGGCCGAGCTGGATGGCTATGCCAGCGCCTCTGGCAAGGAGGCGTTCTTCAGTCAAGCCGATATCCTCACACTGCATCTGCGCCTGAGCGAGACAACCCGCGGCGCTGTTACCCGCGCAGATCTGACCCGCATGAAAGGTGACTCTCTGCTGGTCAATACCAGCCGGGCCGAACTTATCGAGCCGGGCGCCCTCTATGCGGAGCTATGCAACCATCCTGGGAAACGGGCCGCGATCGATGTGTTTGACATCGAACCGGCAACGCCACAAAACGAGCCCCTGCTGCGCCTGCCCAACGTATTGGCGACACCTCATCTCGGCTATGTGGAGCAAAACAGCTACGAACTCTACTTTCGCGTGGCGTTCGAGAATGTTCTGGCCTTTGCCGAAGGCAGACCTGCCAATCTGGTTCTGCCCGTATCGGGTGGATGATCACGTTCCTCCTGCCGTATTGGCGCCAATATCCAATCCCATGACAGATGAAGGAAAGGAACCTCCATGAGCGAATACCAGAAGATGATCAGCAGCCAACCGTACAACTGCATGGCCCCCGAGTTGGCCCAGTTGCGCTTGGAGGCGGCACGGCGCTACCGCCGTTTCAATCAGGCGGAAGAGGACGCAGAGCAGCGGACACAGCTGGCGGAGCTGGTTGGCGAACTGGCAGAGAACGCCTTTATCTGCCCGCCCCTCTACTGTACCTATGGCCGCCACATCCACCTAGGCAAGGACTCCTACATCAATATGGGGGCGACCCTGCTGGATAATGCCCCCATCCGCATCGGCGCCAACGTGATGATTGGGCCAAATGTGCAGATCTATACCGCAGCCCATGCACTGGAGGCCGACGAACGGATTCAGGGAACAGAGACGGCGCTGCCGGTCACCATTGAAGATAAGGTCTGGATTGGGGGCGGCGCCATCTTGCTGCCCGGTGTCACCATAGGGCGAGAGGCGATCGTCGGCGCGGGTGCTGTAGTCACCAAAGATGTACCGGCCGGTGCCCGGGTAGTCGGCAACCCGGCCCGGATCCTGCCCGCCAAAAACAGGGCATAAGGTAGCCACCGGGCGGTGAGCCGATGCCGCCATCAGCTCACCGCCGCCCCGACACCTCATAAAAAATAAAGCCCAATGTCACGAAGACGTTGGGCTGTTAAAAGGTGCTACGGAATTGCGACTCTCATCGCAGAAAAATTAGAAGGAGTGCCCTTCTAAACTGGCAGGGAGATATTATCGAATGCGCAAACGTTTTACATAGTGAAATACAACAGGATTGCGAGGTACATCGCACTATTTAAATAATTACCTGCTATGGCACGCGAAGCCTCTTTGACCCATTTATTTTCCCCAACCACTCTGGTTACTATTCACGGTTAAACAAAAAAGCCCCGATTTCTCGAGGCTTTACTTTTTTCTAGCGCAACGTGACCGAAGTGTCAGAAACGGCGGACAAACTCATCGCGCGGCAGTTCGCGCAGTTTGCGCGCTTCCAGCATGGGGGTGCCGAGGTAGAGGAAGCCCACCAGCTGATCTTCCGCCGCCAATCCCAGTCCCTTGTTGATCTGCGCATCGAAGATAAACCAGCCGGAGCGCCAGATGCCGTTGAAGCCCTGCGCCTGCGCCGCCATCTGCATTGCCATCAGGGCGCAACCGGCGGAGAGCTCCTGCTCCAGTTTCGGCACCTTGGGGTGCTCCTGATAACGGGTTGCCACCGCCACGACCAAGGGCGCCCGCAGCGGCGCTTCGCTGCACTTCTTGACGCTATCGTCATCCTCGCCACGAGCACGGGCAGCCTCGGCCAACAGCTTGCCCAACCGCTCGCGCCCCTCCCCTTCAAACAGAATGAATTGCCAGGGAGTCAGGGTGCCGTGATCCGGCGCGCGCAGGCCCGCCTTGAGGATATTGTCGAGCACCTCACCACTCGGTGCGGGTGTGGTCAGGCGGCCACAGGAGTGGCGGTTGAGCAACAGGGTGAGGGCATCCATGGGCAATTCCTTCTCTGGGGCAATGATGGCGCTACCTTAGCACAGCACCGAATGAAGAAAACCCCTGAGGCTCAGGGGTTTATCGCACTATAAAGGGCAGGATGGCACAGCTGGCTAGATGACCGCAGCCAGCTCGGCCCCTTGCCGGATGGCCCGCTTGGCATCCAGCTCGGCGGCCACGTCGGCACCGCCGATGATGTGCACCGGCTTGCCTGCCGCCTGCAACCCGGCCTGCAGCTCCTTGAGGGGCTCCTGCCCGGCGCAGATGATCACCTGATCCACCGGCAGACACTGTTTGGTCTCGCCCACCTGAATGTGCAAGCCCTCGTCATCGATCCCCAGATATTGCACCCCGGAGAGCATCTGCACCTTGCGGTTCTTGAGCACGGTACGGTGGATCCAGCCGGTGGTCTTGCCAAGGCCGTCACCCACCTTGCTCTCCTTGCGCTGGAGCAGCCAGATCTGGCGCTCGGGGGCGTCGATTTCAGGAGTCGTGAGGCCGCCGCGCTCGCCGAGTTGCTTGTCGATGCCCCACTCCTTGAGCCAGTGATCACGGTGGCTCCCGGCATCTGTCTCAATCCTTTTCTCCACAAGGAATTCGGCCACATCGAAGCCGATGCCGCCAGCGCCAATCACCGCCACCTTCTCGCCGACCGGCTTGTGATCCCGCAATACATCGAGGTAGTTCAATACCTTGGGATGCTCGATCCCCGGAATATTGGGGGTGCGCGGACGGATGCCGGTGGCGAGGATCACCTCGTCAAAACCACCGCCGAGCAGGCTCTCGGCACTCTGACGCTGGCCCAGATAGAGCTCGACACCGCACTTCTCCAGCCGTTTGGCGAAATAGCGCAGAGTCTCGTGAAACTCCTCCTTGCCGGGGATCTGCTTGGCAAAGTTGAACTGGCCGCCGATTTCGCTGGCCTGATCGAACAGGCTCACCTGATGACCGCGCTCGGCAGCGTAGCAGGCAAACGCCAGCCCGGCCGGGCCTGCCCCCACAACCGCCAGCTTCTTGGGCTGGGGCACGCGGCCGAACGTCAGCTCGGTCTCGAAACAGGCGCGGGGATTGACCAGACAGGAGGCCCGCGTCTGCTTGAACACATGGTCGAGGCAAGCCTGGTTGCAGGCGATGCAGGTGTTGATCTCGTCCGCCCGATTCTCGGCCGCCTTGATGACAAATTCGGGATCAGCCAGGAAGGGGCGCGCCATGGAGACCATATCCGCCTCGCCACCCGCCAGAATCCGCTCGGCCACCTCCGGGGTGTTGATCCGGTTGGTGGTGATAAGCGGCACGGTGAGATGTTTTTTCAGCTCGGCGGTCACCCAGCTGAAGGCGCCGCGCGGCACACTGGTGGCGATGGTGGGAATGCGCGCTTCGTGCCAACCGATGCCGGTGTTGATGAGGGTCACCCCCACCGCTTCCAGCGCTTTGCCGAGCGCAATCACCTCTTCCAGCGTCGAGCCCTGCTCCACCAGATCCAGCATGGAGAGGCGGAAGATGATGATGAAGTCGGTGCCGACCCGCTCGCGGATGGCACGCACTATCTCCACCGGGAAGCGCATGCGGTTTTCGTTGCTACCGCCCCAGCCATCGGTGCGCTTGTTGGTACGCTCACAGATGAACTGGTTGATGAGATAGCCTTCCGAGCCCATCACCTCGACGCCGTCATAACCGGCCGCCTTGGCCAACGCAGCGGTTGAAGCGAAGTCACGAATGGTGCCGCGGATCTGCCGCTCACTCATGGCGCGCGGCTTGAACGGGGAGATCGGAGCCTTGAGGGCGCTCGGTGCCAAGCTGAACGGATGGTAGGCATAACGACCGGCATGGAGGATCTGCAGCGCTATCTTGCCCCCCTCCTGATGCACGGCGCTGGTCACCTTCTTGTGCTTGCTCACCTGCCAGGGGAAGCTCAGCTGCGAACCGTGAGGCACCAGCCGCCCGCGCAGGTTGGGGGCAATGCCGCCGGTGACGATCAGGCCGACGCCACCGCGGGCCCGCTCGGCATAAAAGGCGGCCAGCTTGTCAAAACCGCCCTTCTCCTCTTCGAGGCCGGTGTGCATGGAGCCCATCAACACCCGGTTGCGCAGCTGGGTAAAACCGAGGTCAAGGGGGGTCAGCAAAGTAGGGTAAAGACTCACGAGGCCTCCAGTTAATTTTTTGTTATCAAACTGAAGCTAGAGTAAAGAATCGAAAATCCTTTTTCAAACAAATGTTTGGACAATTTTTCAGCGAACAGCCGTGCCCTGAACGAAGATAGCCGGGATCCGCCAGTCGGAAATGGCAATTTCGCCCGCAACTGGTTAATAATGACCCTTCTCTACCCATTAACAGGGCGATAACGCGACTATGTCTATTTTCAAAGGTCTGGGTTGGTTGTTCCGCAGCCTGTGGCGCCTGCTCAATTTCACCCGGCTGATGCTGGTCAATCTGCTGTTTCTCATCGTAGTGCTGGTCATCGTCTTCAGCGTCAGCCAAAAAGAGGCACCTCAGGCCCCCATCGAAGGGGCGCTGACCCTCAATCTCAACGGCGTGCTGGTGGAGCAACGCTCCCAGACCGATCCCACCGTACAGCTGCTGCGCCAGATGGACAGCAGCGACGAGCAGCCGAGCGAGATCGTCCTCTCCGACCTGCTGTGGGCCATCAAGAGCGCCAAGGATGACGAGCGCATCAAGGCGCTGGTGATCAAGCCACAAGGATTGCAGGGCGCCAGCTTGTCCAAACTGCAGGAGGTGGCGAACGCCATCGACCAGTTTAAGGAGAGCGGCAAACCGGTGATCGCCATGGCGGACTTCTACGCGCAGGGTCCCTACCTGCTGGCGGCCCACGCCGATCACGTGCTGCTCAACCAGAGCGGCGCCGTGGTGATCGAGGGGCTCGGCGTCTACCAGACCTACTTCAAGTCGGCGCTGGAAAAGCTCAACATCACCCCGCACGTGTTCAAGGTCGGCACTTACAAATCCTTCGTCGAGCCCTATACCCGTGACGAGATGTCCCCCGAGAGCAAGGAGGCGAACCAGCGCTGGCTGGATCAGCTATGGCAATCCTATGTGGCCGATGTGGCCGAACAGCGGGAGATCGAACCCGATGCCGTCGCGCCGGGCAAGGAACGCTTCCTTGAGCTGCTGCGCAAAGCCGGTGGCAATGCCGCCAACTACGCCCTCGACAACGGCCTGGTAGATCAGCTGGCCACCCGCGACGAGATGACCCAAGCGGTCATCAAAGAGGTCGGTGAAGCAGACGATCACGGCTGGAAAGGGGTCGGCCTGAAAGAGTACCTGGCTGCCGCGCCCGAACAGTATCCCCAGAGTGGCAAGGATGAGGTAGGTCTGGTGGTTGCCAGCGGCGCCATCATGGATGGCGTGCAGCCTGCCGGCACCATCGGTGGCGATACCCTCTCCGATCTGCTGGCCGATGCCCGCCGCGATGACAAGGTTAAAGCCGTGGTACTGCGAGTCGACAGCCCGGGCGGCAGCGCCTTCGCCGCCGAGCAGATCCGCGCCGAGCTGCTGGCCCTGAAACAGGCAGGCAAACCGGTGGTGGTCTCCATGGGCAGCTATGCCGCTTCCGGTGGCTACTGGATCTCCGCCGATGCGGACAAGATTTTCGCCTCCCCCACCACCCTCACCGGCTCCATCGGGGTGTTCGGCATGTTCGCCACCATCGACAAGGCATTGGCCCAGTTCGGGGTGCACACCGACGGGGTCGGCACCACCGATTACGTCGGCGTCGGCCCGACCCGCGCCCTGCCGGATCACGTCGGTCAGGCGATCCAGCTGAGCGTGGAAGATACCTACCAGCGCTTCATCGGTCTGGTCGGCAAGGGCCGCGGCCTGAGCCCGCAAGAGGCCGAGAAAGCGGCCGAAGGTCGGGTCTGGACCGGTGAAGATGCCAAGAACCTCGGTCTGGTGGACGAGTTCGGCAATCTGGATGACGCCATCAAGACGGCAGCCGAACTGGCCAATCTGAAAGAGTGGCAGGTGACCCCCATCGAGCAGGAGGAGTCCACCAGAGACAGGTTCCTGCGTCAGCTGTTCGACAGCAGCGCCCGGGTGCTGGCTCCGCAGTTGCAAAGCTGGCTGCCTGCCGGGCTTGGCAAGGCTCTGCTGGAGATGAATCGCAGCCTGGATCCGCTGACCCGCTTCAACGACCCGCAAGGCACTTACGCCTTCTGCCCAGTCTGTGTGCAGTAACGCAGTCCTGATAAAGGGCTGAATCGAGCCAAGAAAAACGGCGACCAGATGGTCGCCGTTTTCTTTATCCTGCCAGTGCACTCGGCACTGCCAACTAGCTCAATCAGGGATTGAGGCGGGTCGGCATACCGGTACGCTGTTCCAGCACCTGCTTGACCACGTTGGAGTCAGACTCGACATGGGCGATAAAGCGGGTAGTAGCCTGGGTCATCGGGAGCGGCACAGAGGCAGTGGAGTTGAACTCCTCCTCGTTGCGCGACAGCGGCTCATGCACTTCCATGTAGCGACCGCCATCCGGCTCGACCGAAGTCTTGACCGGCTGGTTGACGAACTGGACACGAGTACCGACCGGCACGTTGTCGAACAGATACTTGATGTCGTCGGCACGCAGACGGACGCAACCGCTGCTCACCCGCAGGCCAATGCCGAAGGTGGCGTTGGTGCCGTGGATTGCGTAAAGGTTGCCGATGTAGAGGGCGTGCAGACCCATGGGGTTATCCGGGCCAGCTGGCCATACTGCTGGCAGGGTCTTGCCCTGAGCGGCATAGCGGCGACGGATGTTCTCGGTCGGGGTCCAGGTCGGGTTGGCGCGCTTGCGCTCTACCTTGGTGATCCAGTTCTCCGGGGTGTTTACCCCCAGCTGGCCGATGCCGATGGGCAGCACTTCCACCACATTTTTCCCTTTCGGATAGTAGTAGAGACGCATCTCGGCGACGTTGATGACGATCCCTTCGCGGGGTGCGTTGGGCAGGATCAGCTGGTGGGGGATGATCAGGGTGCTACCCGCCTTCGGCAGATAGGGATCAACGCCCGGGTTGGCTTCCATGATGTTGGTCAGACCCAGCTGGAAGTCAGCAGCGATCTGCTCCAGCGGACGGTTGTCCGCAGGCACCACGTATTGCTGGTTTTCACCGATCAGGCGGCTGTTGGCCGCAGGCAGACGGTACTCGACGGCGGCAACCTGCTGGCTGACCAGCGCAAATGTGCATAAAAGGGCCGAAGCGGCAGTGCGAAGGGGATTCATAAAATTCCTGTGTGGTTTCCTGTACCAAATGGGCCGGAGGCCGTCTTATCCTCGGTCTGCCGGTGGCGGGTCAACCTGCACCACGGCGCCAATAACCGAGCGCGCATTCTTTCCTGAGTCGGCCAAAATTTCAACTTCCATATGTTGCTTTTCTTGTTAAAAGTAGCCGTTTTCGGTGTGACGCTTATCAACAGGGCAAAAGCCACACTGGCAAGTCGCAGCTGAGTGAAAGATGAATGGCACTGCCCGCCGGTCAGCGAGCCACCCAAGCCCCCGTCAACCACAGCGCAGCGCCACCTTGTGTCACGGTTGCAGCCCTAGCTAAAACGTTTGTCACATCGGGAGAGATAGACCAATGTCGACGGAGGCTCTTTATTGGCATGAAGAGGGATAAAACCGTGCGTCGGCCACCCGCCGGTGCTGGCAGCCACCATAAAAAAACCGCTCCGAAGAGCGGTTAATGGAGCCACCAGGCAACCATAAAAGGGACTACAGGTAGTTGTCATTGGAATTACTGGACGGCTGCCTCTCCGGTGCCATTCTGCTCTTTGAGGAAGCTGATCCAGGGGGATGCCCGACCGCTGACGTTGCCATTCTGAGCCGCCTGGGTGAAGGCGTTGAGCGCCTCCTTCGGCTTTTGTTGCTCAAAATAGGCGACGCCGGTCAGGAACTTGAGATCCGCACGCTGCTCACCATTGGCATTGGCCGCCGGTTTGGCGGCCAGCGCCACCAGATCCTGATAGCGTTTGCTCTGGATCATCATGCGCGCCATTTTCAGCTGCAATTCGGCGCTCGGGGCCAGCTGATAGGACTTGGCCAGGGTGTCGATGGCCGGATCCAGCTCCTTGGCCTGATGCCAGTAGTTGGCCAGGGTCTTGTAGTTGCTGGCACTCGGCTCAATCACCCCGTCCTTCATCCCCTTCTCCATCTCACCCGTGCGGCGCGATGGGGAATGCCGCTGAAGGCGAGGTAGTTAGCCAGCCGCTGCAGCTCGGCTGCCTCGGTCAGCATGCCGAGGTTGTAGGCCGACTCCAGCGCCGCCAGTGCCTTGCCATCGTTGCCCGCCTGCATATGCATGGCCGAGAGCTGGGTCCAGTACTTCTTCTTCTCCGGGAACATGTTGACCAGAGAGGTCAGCACCTCGGTCGCCGGTTTGTACTGTTTCAGCTCGTAGTGAGCGCCCATCTTCAGCAGATACCAGGACTCCGGCGCTTTACCTGCCGACAGCTTGATCGCCTGATCCACCGCCGGGATCGCGTCACGGTACTGCTTTAGCTGCACGTGGGCGTTGGCAAGGGTGATATAGGCATGGGAGTTGGGCTTGTCATCCTTGCCCTGATTGGCAAACCACTCCTTCATGGTCTTGATCGACCCTTGGTAATTACCCTCTGCCATGTAGAGCTGGGCCAGGTTGTAGCGCACCTGCTGGGCCACCGGTGGCGGCAGGCCGCCTGTCGCGATGGCATCGGCAAAGTACTTGGTCGCCTGACCGTATTTCTCCTGCTGGGCAGCTACGAAACCGAGGGTCTGCAATATGACACCCTTGTCGTAGACCCGCTCGCCCGCACCGGAGAGCGCATCTTGCAACTTGGCATTGGCCTCGCCGTATTTCTTCTCGGTGATCAGTTCCTGCGCCTTGTTGACCGCCCGATAGGCCCGATCCGACAGGGTCGGCTGCTCGGCAGCCCAACTGGCGGTGCTGAGCAGCACCGCCATGGCGACCGGGGCGAGGATCATCTTGTGTAACTTGTTCATCGCCACCTTCCTTAGTTGACCGCAAACTCGATTTCTTGCTGCATCCGGCTCGCCTGCGGCTTGCCATCCACCATGGCCGGTTTGAACGTCCACTTGGCGATGGTTTTGCGCGCCTCTTTGCCGAGGTCATAGCTGCGCGGCTCTTCCTTGACGATCCGCACGTTGCTGACAGTGCCGCGCTCGGTGACGGTGAACTCAACCAGCACCTTGCCGGAGGCCAGCCCCGCCAGTGCCGCCTTGCGGGGCATCATGGGCTCGAAGGTTGCCAGCGGAATGGCACCGTTGTTGCCACCGACGCCGCCACCACCACCGCCGGTGCTGTAGGCACCGAGCGCATTGCCACCACCGATGTTGACCGGGATGTCGAGCTTGGGCATGTCCATCGGCGCACTATCCATCTTCGGCCGATCCGTGCTGGCCACTTCCATCTCGGGAGGCGGCGGCGGACGCTTGGGCGGCGGCGGTTTGGGCAGCTCCCGCTGTTTCTCTTGCAGGGTCTCCTGGGGCTTGAGGCGGATGAAATCGGTCATGCTGACGTCCTCCTTCTCCACCAGCTCCCGGTGATCCGGTGTGATCAGCTTGTTCATTCCCAGAAACAGAAAGAACACCACCACACAGGAGACCGCCAACGATATCAGGTATCTCATAGGTCTCTCTCCGGCATCAGCTGCTCTTGTCTGCCGCGATGGAGATGTTCTGGACACCGGCCATGCGGATCTGATCCATGACCTGCACCACCAGACCGGAACGGGATTCGTTATCGGCCTGGATCACCACGGCGCTCTCCGGGTTTTCGGCCCGCAGCCGCTCGATGTTGGCGCGTACCGCCCCCACCTCGACCACCCGCTTGTCGACCCAGACCTGACCGTTTTCGCGCACCGCGACCATGATATTGCCCTTCTTCACCGTCTCGGCCGTGCTGGCACTGGGACGGTTGATCTCGACACCGGACTCCTTGACGAAGGAGGTGGTGACGATGAAGAAGATCAGCATGATGAACACTATGTCCAGCATGGGGGTCAAATCGATAGCCGCCTCGTCAGCACCGCTGTCGCTGTAACGTTTTCTCATAGCAGAAACTCCTTGCTTGTTCTGTGCCCCCGGCAGGCCATGCCTCGCCGGGGGTATGCATCCTGCATCAACCGTGTTTCAGGTTGTCTTCCAGCTTTTGCACCGCCAGTTTGGCCTTGTGATCGAGCTGGTTGACAAAAAACAGGCCGGAAAGGGCGGCGATCATGCCCGCCATGGTCGGTACCGTTGCCTTGGAGATCCCCGATGCCATGGCGCGCGGCGAACCGGTGCCGGTGATGGCCAGGGTGTCAAACACCTGCACCATCCCCACCACGGTACCGAGCAACCCCATCAACGGGCAGAGAGCGATCAGCACCTTGATGACCGGCATCCCCTTGTCCACCGCCATGGCAACCCGTGAGACCAGCTCGCGCCGGATCTGCTTGGCAGACCAGGAGAGATGATCGGTGCGGGCCAGCCAGGTCGCCTTGGTCTGCTTCACCTGCTTGGGGTAGACCGCCATGAAGTAGAACCAGCGCTCCAGCAACAGGGCCCACATCATCAGGGTCAGGAAGAACAGGGCGACCAGTACATCGCCCCCCAATCCCAAAAACCGGCGGACCGACTCGACTTCTTCAATCAACCAGAACCACATGGGTGACTCCTTACGCTGCGGCTTTGGAGGCGTGCAGACGTTCCTGATAACGGGCGACGAAACCGGCGCTCTGCTCTTCCAGCACCTGGATCAGACGACGGCTCTGGGTCTGCACTATGGTGTAGAGGAACAACATGGGCACGGCGACGACCAGCCCCTGCATAGTGGTCACCAGCGCCTCGGAGATACCGCCCGCCATCAGCTTAGGATCGCCGGTACCGAACAATGTGATGGCCTGGAAGGTGGCAATCATCCCCACTACGGTACCGAGCAGGCCCAGCAGCGGCGCGACCGAGGCGATCAACTTGATGAGGCTGATGCCCTTCTCGAACTTGGGCACGTTGCGCAGGATGATCTCGTCGAGCTTGGACTCCAGATCCTCGATATTGTCACCGCGATGGCTCTGGTAGGCCCCCAGCATGTCACCAATGGGGTTGCCCTTGATGATCTGATCGGATTTCAGCTGCTTGCGCATGGACGAGCCGATCAACGACAGCCGGATACCGCAGAAGATGGCCAGCAGGGTACCGAGCACACCGAGCACCATGATGACGTAACCCACTTCACCACCCTGATCGATCCGCTCCTTGAGAGTCGGTGACTGCACCAGCAGAGAGAGGATCACGCCGCGAGACGGGTCGATAAAGATGGGTTTAACCCCGTCACCGCCCTGTTCAAACTCGGCGATCGGTTCCAGCACCCCCTTGTCAGGTTGACGGGAAAGCTGCTCGAACTTGCCGGTCTCCGGCACGAAGGTGAGGTACTTGCCTTCGGAGACAGTGTTGAACTCACCGATCTGGGTGACCGTCTTCTCGGCCTGGTTGCCTTCGCCGTAGACCACGGTCGCCGGGATCTGGCTCACCTTGCCACCGTCCACCATGCGGCTGAGGGTGGTGGTCCAGAACGCTTCCAGATCGTCGCTGGAGGGGAGCTCTTTACTCTCGGCCAGACGGGTCAGCAGCGCGGTCTGTTCCGGATGCTCGACCCGACGGGCGGAGGCATTGAAGATCCCCTTGAACTCACCGGCGAACTGACGCAGTACGCCGAACATCTCGCCCATGTTGCCGGAACGCTGGCGCAGGGTTTCAGTCAGTTCGGTCAGCTGCTTGTCGTTGGCATCGAAGGTCGCCTTGAGCTGCTCGCCCTTGGCGGTTTCGGCAGCCAACTCGGCTTTGGCCTTGGCCAGCAGCGCCCCCTGCTCGTTCTTGTCAGCCAGGAAGCGAGCTTCCCGCTCCTTGTTGAGTTGGGATTCGCTCAGGCTGGAGGCCTTGACCTGGTTCAGCAGTGCATTGAGATCCACCGGTTTTTCGGCGGCGGTCACCGGCAGGGTGACCAGGGTTGCTCCCGCAATCAGGGAGGCAATCGCAAGTTTGATTCCTTTCATGATGCTTTCTCCGCAGTTTGAACCGGCAGCTTGATCAGCGCGGGAGGCGCCTGCTTCTTGGCGATGCGAAGGCCCTGTTCCACTGCACTGCGATACTCCTGGGGCAACTCTTCCCACTGGCGGGTCTGCTTGTTCCACATGCCGGTCTCCTGACCATCCGGGGACTGGTAAAGCAGTGCGATACGGCCAACCCGCAGGAACTCGTAGGTCTTCTCGCTGCCATCCTTGTCCAGGCTCGCCTTGTAGGCCTCGATGGTGCGGCTAAAGCCCTCCTCGATCTGGTAGGCCTCCAGGATCTTGCGGTACTTCTCGGAGATGGTGACATCGGCCCGGTTCATCAGGTCGGTCAGAGCCGCCACGCGGTCCTCGCGCTCGACCTTCTGGAACGGCAGATCCAGTGACACAAACTGCTCGAGGGAGTCGATCATCTTGAGCATCAAGGGCACCACTTCGGTGCTGGTCTGGTCGATCTGGGCGATCTGCTTTTGCATCGACGCCAGCTCGGCACTCTGGGACTCGACCATCTTGCTCACCTGCTCGTTGTAGGTGCGCAGACTGTCGACCTGACGCAGGGCGGCCTTGTACTGGGCCAATGCGGATTCGGCAGATTCGGCATAGCTGTCGATCTTCTGCTGGGAAACTTTGGATGCATTATTGGTGGCGGCTTGAGCGTCCACGGCCTGACCGGCAGTGGCGGCACTCAGATTGAAGCTGGTCAACAAGGCGGCCGAAACCAGGCTGCCAAGGAGCGCTTTCTTCATTGTAATGGTCCTTGTCTTCATAGGATTACCCTATCTCCGTAACTTCCTTGGACGTTGGGCACAGCCGGCCCGACCGGGCCGGCTGAGGTTGTATATCAACAGGGTTGATTAGAACTTCTGGGTGTAGTCGATGTAGTAGACGCGACCGTCGATGCCGTAGAGGTATTCATCGTAAGTGAAACCATCGTTGGACAGGGAAGGCCCGCGGTTGAACATGTTCTTCACACCGGTCTGGATCTTGGCATTCCAGCTGGTATCAACCGCCACGTTCAGGTTCCAGATGGTGTTGGAAGCGATATGCCCCTCTTCCTTGTCATCCACATAGTCCTGACTCTGGGAGTCGATATAGTTGGTGCTCAGGTAGGTATCCAGATTCCACAGCTGCGGGAAGTTGGCACCGATCCCGGAGTTGAAGCGGAAGTCGGGTTTGCCATTCCAGCCCTTCTTGTCGACCATTGGGCCACCAGCAAACAGACCTTCCTCATATTTCAGGATGTAGCTGCTGCCAAAGTCGTAACGCAGGGTGAAGGAGTTGAAGTCGTACTTGTAGTCCGCCTTGAAGTCGATACCACTGGTCTTGAGCTGCCCCAGGTTAACCATGCCGGCATAGACCTTCTCGACATCGCCGTTGGCATCACGGATGACGTTCGGGTTGCTGCCGGTATTGAGCTCCTGATAGAACTGGGTCTGGGTGTTAGCCAGCTGGATCACGTCATCAATCTTGATGTAGTAGTAATCGAGCGACAGGTTCAGGTTGTCCAGCGGGTTGTAAGCAGCACCGATGGTAAAGGTGTCAGCCGTCTCTTCCTTCAGGTTCTTGTTGGATTGACGTGTTGTCTCGTACTGCGCTTCGGAACAGTTGGCAATGCCATTGGCCTGGCAGTAGACATAGTCCTTGGCAAAGTCCGCTGACTGGGCATCCGCCGCATAGAGATCGTTAAGACCCGGCGCGCGGAAAGACTGGGACCAGGAGGTACGGAACATCAGCTGGTCGAGCGGTTGATAACGCAGACTCGCTTTGGGCGAGAAGGCGCTGCCAAAGTCGCTGTACTTGTCATAACGACCCGCCAGGTTCAGCTCGATCTGCTCGGTGATGGGGATCAGACTCTCGATATAGGTGGCAAACACATCGCGCACACCACCACCGGAGTTACCGGATGAACCCAGTACGTTACCCGCTTCGGACTGGCTGTCATAGGTATCGGAGTAAACCCAATCGTTATACTCGGCCCCAAGATACCAGCTGACCGGGCCAGCGGGCAGTTCGCCCATATCCCAACCTACACCGCCGTACCACTGGAAGAAGTCCATCTTGGAATTGCGGCTGGTGGTATAGGAGAGATCCTTGGTCGCCGCATCAGAGAAGCTGCCATTAACAAACTTGCCGGTATTGACCTGAGTTTCCACGGCGGGGGCCAAGACATAACCATTGCCGGTGCTCTGGTTATCTGTTTTGGAATACATGTAACCAGCATTCCATTCCAGATCGCCTACTGCTTCGGTCGGCACCACCCCTTCAAAACCCAGGTTCAGGGTACCGGTCAAGTCAGTCACATCGTTGTCACGGGGACCAACGTTGTTAAAGCGGTAGTAAACGGTCGCAGCCTTGGCGGTGCTGAAGTTGTTGGCAGACAGAACTGCTGCGCTTTCAGGGGTGGAACCATCCACGGTGAAGGCACCGGCAGCTGGTGCGAAACGACCAAAACTGGTGACGCGAGAACCTATCATCTGTGGCACGAAATCCACATTGTCGTTGATATGGTAGCGACCGTTGAGGTAGACGGTGTCGCGGGTACGAGAGGCAGTCTTGGCAGCGACTTGAGCAAAGTCGAAGCGGCAAGCAGTGCCCTTGGTGACGAAACCGGTGCCGGTACCTTCACAGTCAACACCATTCAGGGTACGGGTAACCGTCTTGCCGGTAGTGGCATCCACTCCCTTGATATTGCGGCCATAGAGACTCGGAGCAGTTGCCCCCTCTTTCGCCAGATAGTCGCGATCCTTGTAATAGATCTCGTCTTTCACATCGTGCTCGTAGACCATCATCAGGGAGCCTTTCTCACCCGAGATGCCGCTAACGATGGAACCACTCTGCTCGTCACCACCCTCTTCGGTCGGTGAACCAATACGTCCCTGGAAAGTCAGCCCTTCGAAACCCTCTTTGAGGATCACGTTGATAACGCCGCCGATGGCATCAGAGCCATACAGGGCGGAGCCACCATCCAGGTTCACTTCCACCCGCTCAACCGCCGCCATGGGGATGGTGTTGAGGTTGATGGCAGTGCCGCCCATGGAGGGAGAACCGGCGATACGCTTGCCATTAAGCAGCACCAGCGTGCGATCTTCACCAAGACCACGCAGCCCTACTGTGGCTTGTGATTGGGCGGAACTACCGGAGGATGGGGAGAAACCACCAAAGGAGTTGTAGGAGGCCTGTTTCAGATAATCAGCCACAGTCTGCTGACCAGACTGTTCAATTTGGGCCTTGCTGACAGAGACGACCGGAGTCGCCCCCTCAACATCAACACGGGAGATACGGGAGCCAGTGACTTTGATTTTCTGCAGTTTTTCGACGTTCTGCCCTTCTTCGGCAGATACGGATGGGGCCGCCGCAAGGCTCGCCAAGGCGAACGCAATCGCAGCAGAGATTCTGCTCTTCCTAAGCATCGCTTATATCCTTCCTGGTTGTTTATTGTTTGCTTCCTGATACCGCCCTCTTTGGAGCGATGTGTAAGGCTTATCAATCTTTGACTAGCGGCGTCAATGGAGCTGGGGGGCGGCGAGGTCGGACGTAGAATAAGCGGAGTGTATTAATTTTGACCGGAATAATTAGTGAATAATTCTGCCAAAAACAACCCGCACAATGTAAAAGCATTGTTAAATTGCATAAATGGCGCTGAATTAAAATTTGATGAACTTATTAGTTAGCGTGCTGTCTGTTTATATCTTATTTCAATTTATCGGCCTGAATAAGAATAAAACACTAATTTCATCGCCATTGAACCAAACCATTTAGGTGGTGGAGATAGATAAAGGCGCCGAGATGATATCGTTTTCCCTCAGTTTCTCGAACCAATAAAAAACAATAAAAATCAACACATTGAAGCAAGATGCATCTTAAATAAACAGCTGTTTATATTTTTTAAAATTATGTTGAGCAGTAGCGTTTTGTTTTGATTTTCACTTTTCAGATAAAAAACGTCATTTTTCGGTGCTTTTGGTCTCAGCGGGTCATTTGTCCCAGTTTTCCATTTCCTTGTACTTGATTTTTGTTGCAGAGCTTTTACAGTGGCCAAGCGGATTGTCTGCTGTTTGGCAACCAATCCAGCGCGTAATGCCAGGAAGGACAGGCCCGTCACCGGATTTGACTGGTCGCAAAAAAGAACAACAAGGACGAGGTTCCACCATGCTGTCGTATTTCCTACGCCGGATGCTTTTGATCATCCCGACGTTTCTCGGTATCACCCTGCTCGTCTTCACCATCACCCGTTTCGTGCCGGGCGGTCCGGTTGAACGCATGCTGCTGCAAGCCCAGGTTTCCCAGAATGAATCTGGCCGCTCCAGCGGCAGCAAGGGGGCGCAGGCCCTCTCCGATGAACAGATCGAGGAGCTCAAGGCCTTCTATGGTCTCGACAAGCCGATGCTGGTCGCCTATTGGGAGTGGCTGCAGAAGCTGGCGGTACTCGATCTTGGCGAATCGACCCGCTACTACGAGCCGGTGTGGGATCTCATCAAGGATCGGCTGCCCGTTACCGCCTTCTTCGGGCTGGCGACCTTTCTGCTGAGCTATGCGGTCTCCATCCCGCTTGGGGTGGCCAAGGCGCTCAGGCACAACAGCCGCTTCGACTCGTTAAGCTCCATGCTCATCTACATGGCCTATGCCCTGCCCGCCTACGTGGTGGGGATCTTCCTCATCACCGTCTTCGCCTTCCATCTGGAGTGGCTGCCGATGGGCGGTTTTCCGGGGGATGACTTTGAGTACATGGAGAGCAGCTGGGATCAGATCCGCACCGTCTTTGCCCACGCCCTGCTGCCGCTTATCGCCTACGCCATCGGTGATTTCGCCATCCTCACCATGACCATGAAGAACAGCCTGATGGAGAACCTGTCGGCAGATTATGTGCGTACCGCCGTGGCCAAGGGACTGCCGTTTCGCAAGGCGGTCACCGACCACGCCATGCGCAACAGCCTGATCCCCATCGCCAGCCACCTGGGGTCTGTGCTCACCGTTTTCTTTGGCGGCTCCTTCCTCATCGAGACCATCTTCAACATCGACGGCATCGGCCTGCTCGGTTACGAGGCGATCGTCGAGCGAGACTACCCCACCGTCATGGGCATTCTGGCCATCACCTCCATGCTGATGCTGATTGGCAATATTGTCTCCGATATCTGCGTGGCCCTCGTTGATCCGCGCGTGCGGTTTGGAGAGTGACCATGAACCAGACCTCTATTGCCATGCCGATGCCGATGCCGATGCTGATATCACGCCATATCGTCTCCGATATCTGCGTTGCACCTCCTGTTGACCCCCGCGTGCGGTTTGGAGACTGACCATGAAGCTCAATCCGGTTACCTTGAAAAAACTCAAGCGCTTCAAGTCGATCAAGCGCGGCTACTACTCCTTTATCATCTTCACCATGCTGGTGCTGCTCTCCCTGCTGGCGGAGCTGCTGGTCAACAGCCGGGCGCTGATGGTGAGCTATCAGGGCCAGCTGCACTTCCCCACCTATGGCGATGTGATCCCCGGTCAGCAGTTCGGGCTCGATTACGAGTACGAGACCAACTACCGCCAGCTCAAGGCCAAATTTGCCGCAGAGGACCAGGGAGACTGGGTACTGCTGCCGCCGGTACCCTGGAACCCCTACGAGCAGGATTTCAAGGAGGATGCCTACCCGCCCTACGCCCCTAACCTGGCGGAGCGCCACTTCCTCGGCACCGACACCAGCGGCCGCGACGTGCTGGCGCGGCTGGTTTACGGCTTTCGCATCGCCATCGGCTTTGCCTTTATCGCACTGGCGGCCAGTTACGCCATCGGGGTCACCATCGGCTGTCTGATGGGCTTTCTCGGCGGCCGCTTTGACCTCATCCTGCAACGCTTTATCGAGATCTGGTCCCAGGTGCCGTTTCTCTACGTCATCATGATCCTGGTGTCGCTAGCCAAGCCCAACTTCGGCCTGTTTGTCGCCATCAACGTGCTGTTCGGCTGGATGGGGATCACCTGGTATATGCGCACCCTCACCTACAAGGAGCGGGCGCGGGACTATGTGATGGCGGCGCGGGCACAAGGGGCGACCACCGGGCGGATCATCTTCAACCACATCCTGCCCAACACCTTGATGATGATCGTCACCCTGGCGCCATTCGCCGTGGTGGGCAATATCTCCACCCTGACGGCACTCGACTATCTGGGCTTCGGGCTGGCACCGCCGACCCCGAGCTGGGGGGAGCTGCTCTCCCAGGGCATCAACAATCTGGATGCCATCTGGATCGTCAGCTCGGTGGTGGCCGCGGTGAGTCTGGTGCTGATCATGGTCTCCTTTATCGGTGAGGCGATCCGCGAGGCGTTCGATCCGCGCAAATTTACCCGTTACCAATAAGCCAGCCGATGCCAGCGCATCGGCAGGCGTCGGGTAACGAACAGTGATTAATGAAGGACGGGCCGCCGCCATCGGCGGTCCCGGGAGCAAGGGATAATCCCGTTATCAATCAAGACCCCCAGTGCAGGGGCCAGACCTGGAAGTCAAACATGAAAAATAAAATCAAATGGATAGGTGCTCTCTTTGTGCTGGTAAACGGATCCTGGGTCTGGGCGGCCAGCCTGCCTGCGGATCTCAAATGGGAGACCAATGACACGGATCCTGTGTTCGCCTCCCCCAAGGCGCAGCCGGGCGGCAGCCTCAATATGTTTGTGGAGAGCTTTCCGCTGACGTTCCGCACCGTGGGGCCAGATTCCAACGGATCGTTCCGCTCCTTTATTCTCGATAACCAGTTGCGACTCATCAGTTTCCACCCCAATACCGGCAACCCCATCCCCTCGCTGGCGACCCACTGGGCCATAGCGCCAGACAGCCAGACCGTCTACTTCAAGCTGGATCCGCGAGCCAAATGGTCGGATGGCAAGCCGGTCAATGCTGACGACTACACCTTCGGCTACGAGATGATGCGCTCCAAACACATCAAGGGGCCCTGGTTCAACAACTACTACACCACTGAAGTGGTAGCGGTAGAGAAGATCGATGATCACACCATTATGGTCAAAGCGGGCAACCGCAAGGCCAAGATGGACCTGCTCAACACCACCGAGCTGTGGCCCCAGCCCAAACACTACTACAAGCTGACCCCCAACTGGGTGAAGCAGTACAACTGGGCCGTGGTGCCCACCACAGGTCCCTACGTGATCAGCGACGTCAAGAAGGGCAAGTCGGTCACCTTCAGCAAGCAGAAGGATTGGTGGGCAAAAGACGATCGCTACAACCAGCACAGATTCAACATAGACACCATCAAGGTGCAGGTGATCCGCGACCACAACATCGCCTTCCGCCACTTCCTGAAAGGGGAGATCGATACCTTCGAGATGATCCTGCCCAACTGGTGGCATGAAAAAGCGGTCACCCCGGAGTACAAAAAAGGCTACGTGCAGAAGGTAATGGCCATGACCGATACCAAACAGGGCGGTCAGGGGGTGCACCTCAATGTGGCCAACCCCAAGCTGGCGGACGTGAACGTGCGCCTCGGCATCCAGCACGCCTTCAACATCGACAAGATGATTGAGACCGTGCTGCGCGGCGACTATGACAGAGCCACCACCTTCGACTCGGGCTTTGGCGAGTTCACTGACATCACGCTGCCGGAGCGGGCTTATGACATCGACAAGGCGCGGGAGTACTTTGCCAAGGGCGGCTACAACAAGCCGGGGCCGGACGGCATCCTGCAAAATGAGAAGGGTGAGCGGCTGACGCTGGCGCTCACCTACACCAGTCAGGAGCACTCCAAGCGACTGACCGTGCTGAAAGAGGAGGCCAAGAAGGCGGGTCTGGATCTGGAGCTCAATCTGGTGGATGGCGCCACCGGCTTCAAGGTGATGCTGGAGAAGAAACACGAGGCGGCCTGGCTCGGTTGGGGCGGCGGCGGTCTCTATCCGCAATATTGGGAGTTTTTCCACTCCGCCAACGCCAACAAGCCGCAGACCAACAACCTGTTCAACGTAGCGGACAAGGAGCTCGACGCGCTGATCGACGCCTACAACGTCGAATTCGACATGGCCAAGCGGGCCAAGCTCTCCCGGCAGATCCAGCAGCGCATCTATGACCTCGCCATCTTCGTGCCCGGGGTGCAGCTCAACTATGTGCGGGCCAGCAGCTGGCGTTATGTGATGCTGCCGGAAGTGCCTGCCACCAAGAACACACCGGATCTGCTCTACTGGCCGATGGACGGTTATCCTCACAGTAGTGGCGGTCTGCTCTGGCTCGATCCCAAGGTGAAGGAAGAGACCCGCAACGCCAAGGAGGCAGGGGAGGCGCTGGCGCCCATCAACCTGCTCGACAAGACCTATGCACGTCATTGATATTCAGGCCATTGCGAAGGGAGCAGCCGTTATGCCCAACACTCAGGCCCCCATTCTTGACGTACCGGATAACGAGGGGGAGTTCGCCGTTGATAACGGCCAGCACCAGGCCTCAATCCTCGAAGTACGCGATCTTGAGGTGGAGTTCGCCGTCGATGACGGCAAGATCAAGGTGCTCGACGGGGTCAGCTTCAAGGTGGCACCGGGCCAGACGCTGGGGATCGTCGGCGAGTCTGGCTGTGGCAAGAGTGTCACTTCACTCGCCATCATGGGGCTGCTGCCCAAGCCCCACGGTCAGGTGGTAGCCGGTTCTATCCGCTTTCAGGGGGAGGAGCTGCTGTCGCTTGCACCGGATCAGATGTACAAGGTGCGCGGCAACCGCATCTCGATGATCTTTCAGGAGCCGATGACGGCCCTCAACCCGGTGCAGACGGTGGGGGAACAGCTGATGGAGGTGTTTCGCCTCCATCGCCCGGAGTATGACAAGGCCCAGCGCAAAGCCGCGGCCATCGCCATGCTGCAGAAGGTGGGTATCCCGGAACCGGCCCAGCGCTTTGCGGTCTATCCCCACAACCTCTCCGGCGGCATGCGCCAACGGGTGATGATCGCCATGGCGCTCTCCTGCGAGCCAGACCTGCTTATCTGCGACGAGCCCACCACGGCGCTGGATGTCACCATTCAGGCCCAGATCCTCGAACTGATGAAAGAGCTGCAGGCCCAGACCGGGATGGCCATCATCTTTATCACCCACGATCTGGGGGTAGTGGCTGAGCTGTGCGACGAAGTGGTGGTGATGTACGCCGGCCGTGTGGTGGAGCAGGCCGATGTGTTCGAGCTGTTTGACCCCCCCCGTCACCCCTATACCCACGGCTTGATGAGCTCGATCCCGCGCCTCGAGGATGAGCCCAAGAGCCTGCTCAAGACCATCAAGGGACAGGTGCCAGCCCTGCACGAGATGCCCGCTGGCTGCCGCTTCTCCAACCGCTGCCCCCATGCGACCGATCTCTGCATCAGCGCCATTCCGGCGGTGGAGCAACTCAATCCGCGTCACCATGTCGCCTGTCACTACTGGAAGGAGTTGACCGTATGAGCACTCTGTTATCGGTCAGGGATCTGAAACAGCACTTCCGGCTGGGAGGCGGTTTCCTGCGCAAGCAATATACGGTTCACGCGGTGGATGGCATCAGCTTCGACCTGAAACAGGGGGAGACGCTGGGGCTGGTGGGTGAGTCGGGCTGCGGCAAGTCAACCCTCGGGCGCAGCCTGCTCAAGCTGTTCGAGCCGACCGCAGGCACCATCACCTTCGAGGGGCGCGACATCACCGCCCTCAGCCCGAAGGAGATGCGCTCCCTGCGCCAAGAGATGCAGATGGTGTTTCAGGATCCTGCAGAATCCCTCAACAGCCGCCACACCGTGGGCCAGATTTTAGAGGAGCCCTTTATCATCCACGGTAAAGGCAACACTGAGCAGCGGCGCGGCTGGGTGCAGGAGTTGCTGGCGAAAGTGGGCCTGCCGGGCAGTGCGGTGGATCGCTACCCCCACGAGTTTTCCGGCGGTCAGCGCCAGCGGATCGGCATCGCCCGCGCCATCGCCCTCAAGCCCAAGCTGCTGGTGTGCGACGAGGCGGTCTCGGCCCTTGATGTCTCGGTGCAGTCACAGATCGTCAACCTGCTGCTCAGCCTGCAGCGGGAGATGAACCTCTCCATCATTTTCATCGCCCACGATCTGTCGGTGGTCAAACACATCTCGGATCGGATTGCGGTGATGTATCTGGGACGGATCGTCGAACTGGCGGATGCCCAGTCGCTCTATCTGGCGCCACGTCACCCCTATACCCAGGCACTGATCTCCGCCATTCCGGTGCCGGACCCACGCAGGCGCAGCCAGCGCATCCTGCTGACCGGCGATGTGCCCTCCCCCATCTCGCCGCCCAGCGGCTGCCACTTCCACCAGCGCTGCCCCCATGCCACCGAGCTGTGCAAAAACAAGGCGCCCAAGCTTGAGGCGTGTGATGAGTCCCATCATCAGGTGGCCTGCCACACTCCGCTCGCAGCTGATGATCACGCCATCAGTGGCAGCGCGATCAATGGCAACGCTACGAGCGGCGACAGCAGGCTGGAGCAGGCGAGCTAGGCGCAGCGAACAAACATCAGGGTAGAAACAGACGAGGCGGCCATCAGGCCGCCTCGTGCTATCGGGTCACTCTTGCAATATCGAGCCACTGCCGCAGCTTGTCAGGCAATCTGGTAACGGCCGGGCTTGTGGTTGAGTGTCAACACCAGATTACAGATAACCGCCGCCACGATGGAGAGCGCCAGGATCCAGGGCTGCACCACGAAAAACGAGGCGACAACAATGGCGCAATCGAGCCCCATCTGCAGCTTGCCCGCCCGGATGCCAAAGCGATCCTGAATAAAGAGCGCCAGAATGTTGAAGCCCCCCAGACTCGACTTGTGACGAAACATGATGAGCAGCCCCATGCCAATCAAGGTACCGCCGATCAGCGCCGCATAGAGGGGCTCTATCTTGCCGATCTGCAACACCCCGTTGAGGTGATCGGTCATGTAGGAGACCGCCGCCACCGAGACAAAGGTGTTGAAGGTAAAACGTGGCCCCATCCGCAGCCATGCCAGCGCATAGAAGGGCAGGTTGATGCCGAAAAACAGCAGGCCGAAGCTGATGCCGGTCACCTTTTGCAGCAGCAGCGCCAGCCCGGCAGTCCCGCCGGTGAGCAGGCCAACCTGATGAAACAGAAAGATGCCGAGGGAAACAAAGCCGGCCGCCGTCAGCAGGGCCAGCACATCCTCATAAATAGGATGAGCAGTGCGAATCGAGGTGTTGTCCATAACCTGTATCCAAGCGAAGTAAAGAGAGAGTGTCTGTCGCCTGCCGTTGCGGGCGGGCTGCGAGCCCTGTCCACAGGGCTTCGTTATGGGGTCCAGTCTATTTTTTGTGAAAAGGATCACAACAGTCAGACTGAACGCCCCATTCTGGTGCCTGTCATCTGGCATTGACACCTGCTGCACCAAGATGCAGCATGCCGCGGTTTAAGCGCGCTATCCCCCATTCACAGCACGAGGCACTTTTCATGAAGGTCACCATTTTTGGCACAGGCTATGTCGGGCTGGTGCAGGCCGCCGTTCTGGCCGAGGTGGGCCATCAGGTCTGCTGCGTGGATGTGGATGGCGAGCGGATCGTCGCCCTCAGGCTGGGGCAGATCCCCTTCTATGAGCCGGGGCTGGCCCCGCTGGTCGAGAGTCATCTGGCCAGCGGCCGCCTGAGCTTCACGGTCGATCCCGCCATTGGCGTGGCACACGCCGACCTGCTGCTGATCGCCGTGGGCACCCCGGCTGACGAGGATGGCTCGACCGATCTGCAACATGTGCTGGCAGTGGCCGACACCATAGGCCGACTGATGAGCCGCCCCAAGCTGGTGGTGACCAAGAGCACTGTGCCGGTCGGTACAGCGCAGCAAGTAAGGGAACACATTGAGCTGCAGTTGGCCGAACGGGGGCTGACCCTCGCCTGCGAGGTGGCGGCCAACCCCGAGTTTCTCAAGGAGGGAGCGGCGGTCAACGACTGCATGCGGCCGGATCGCATCATCATCGGCTGTGACAGTGAGCGGGCACTTGAGCAGTTGCGCGCCCTCTACGCCCCCTTCAACCGCAATCACGACCGGATCGTGGTGATGGATCTGCGCAGCGCCGAGCTCACCAAGTACGCCGCCAACGCCATGCTGGCCACCAAGATCTCCTTTATGAACGAGATGGCAGCCCTCGCCGAGCAGCTGGGGGCCGATATCGAGGCGGTGCGTCAGGGGATGGGAGCCGATCCCCGCATCGGTTACCACTTTATCTACCCGGGCTGCGGCTACGGCGGCTCCTGCTTCCCCAAGGATATCAAGTCTTTGCGCCATACCGCGGCGAGTGTCGGCTGCGACGCCCCGCTTTTAGCGGCGGTCGAGCAGGTCAACCAGCGCCAGCAACAGAAGATGGCGCAAACCCTGCTAACCCGCTTCGGCCCGGATCTGCGTGGCCACACCTTCGCCCTGTGGGGACTGGCGTTCAAACCCGGCACCGACGACATGCGCGATGCACCGAGTCGTCCGCTGCTGGCCGCCATCTGGGCTGCCGGTGGCCGGGTGCAGGCCTTTGATCCCAACGCGATGGGGCGTGCCCGCCAGATCTACGGCCAGCGGCCGGATCTGCTGCTCTGCCCGACTCAGGAAGCGGCACTGGAAGGGGCCGATGCTCTGCTGATCTGTACCGAGTGGCAGGCGTTTCGCGCCCCCGATTTCCAGCAGTTGAAGGCCCTGCTCAACCAGCCCGTCATCATCGATGGCCGCAACCTCTATGATCCGCGCCAGCTCAGCGAGCTCGGGTTTGACTATTACGCCATCGGGCGACCACATCTTCCCGCCAAAACGCAGCCAGCCAACACCAGCTGCAACCCGGAGACCCAACCATGATCTATCTAGTCACCGGTGTCGCCGGTTTTATCGGCTTTCACGTGGCCAGCCAGCAGTGCGCCGCAGGTCATCAGGTGGTGGGGATCGACAACCTTAACGACTACTACGAGGTGAGTCTGAAAGAGGCACGGCTGGCCCAACTGGCCAGTTTCCCCAATTTTCGCTTCGAGCGGCTGGATCTGGCAGATCGCGAAGCGATGGCGACCCTGTTTGCCAGCCACCGTTTCGAGCGGGTGATCCATCTAGGGGCGCAGGCGGGGGTGCGTTACTCCATCGACAATCCGTTCGCCTATGCCGACAGCAATCTCACCGGCATGCTGACGGTGCTGGAGGGGTGTCGTCACCACGGGATTCAGCACCTCATCTACGCCTCCTCCAGCTCGGTCTATGGCATGGGGGATCAGATGCCCTACTCCACTGCGCAGCAGGTGGATCACCCGGTCTCCCTCTACGCCGCCACCAAGAAGAGCGGCGAGCTGATGGCCCACGCCTACTCGGCGCTCTATGGCCTGCCCACTACAGGGCTGCGCTTCTTTACCGTCTACGGCCCCTGGGGCCGCCCCGACATGGCCATCATCAAGTTCACCCGCGCCATCCTCGCGGGTGAGCCCATCGACGTCTATAACAACGGCGATCTCAGCCGCGACTTCACCTTTATCGACGACATCGTCGAGGGGATCCAAGCCGTCGCCGATCAGCCGCCCCGCCCCAATCCCGATTGGCACGCCAGCGAGCAGAGCGCGGCCGAGAGCGCAGCCCCCTACCGCATCCTCAATATCGGTAACGGCCAGCCGGTGCGGCTGCTCGATTTTATCGAGGCGCTGGAAGAGGCCATCGGCAAACCCGCCATCAAGCGGATGCTGCCGATGCAGGCAGGCGACATGCACGCCACCTGGGCCGACAGCGAACCGCTGCACACCCTCACCGGCCTGCGCCCCGCCACGCCCCTCAAGCAAGGTGTTGCCGAGTTTGTCCGCTGGTATCTCGACTACTACCGGCCCGCCCGCTGACGAGCGCGGGTAGCCCCTCGGTCATTGATGAGTTAATCAGATACCACTGATGCCCCGCGGGTTTTAGGATGGCTAAACGCACTGTCTGCGCACCATAGCGAGGATTTGAGATGCAATCACAGGAACAGGGTCTGATCGATGGACTGTTCGACCGCCTCAAGCAAGCGCAAGCCAGGGATAGCAAGCAAGACCAACAAGCGGATCAGCTGATCCGCCAGCATCTGGCCCAGCAGCCCGATGCCCCCTACTACATGACCCAGGCGCTGCTAATTCAGCAGGCTGCCCTTACTCGCCTCAACGAGCGGGTCAAGGAGCTGGAAGCCAGCCAGAGCGCCCCAAATGGTGGCAGTTTTCTCTCCGGCCTGTTTGGTAGCGAAAGCAGCCCGCCCCCGCGCTTTACGCCGCCACCGGCATCCGCTCCTGCCCAGCTAGCACCCCGTACCAGCTCCTTTTTAGGGGGCGCCCTGCAAACCGCCGCCGGTGTGGCCGGTGGCGTGATGCTGGCCGATATGATCGGCGGACTGTTTCACAACAATCGGCCCGAGGAGATCATCGACATCATAGAGCCTGCCCCCATCGCCAATCCGGTCGATGCGGAACCGGTTCGCTGGGACGGCTGGGATTCACCTCCCGATGCTGGCAGCAATTTTCTCGACGACGATAGCCAGAGTAGCGGCTGGGCCGACAGTGATGATAACAACGGCGGTTTCTTCTGACCGTCAAACCATTACTGGCCCCGCACCTAGCGGGGCTCAACTCGATACGAAACCCATGACTATGGAAAGTGTGATGACACCACGGATCGGCAGCGGCATGACGCGATATACTCAGCGCGCTTCGTGCCACCCGGGAACAACTCCCGACCCCAGGCGCTCTGTCCGTGGCCACGCAACCCCCCCATGACGACAAGGAGCCACCCATGATCCGAACCCTACTTTTGACCGGCGCCGCCATCGCGGCCTATGCCCTGCAACAGAGCCACGCTCTGCTTCCCCTGCTCAGCCTGCTGGCCCTGCTTTCACTCTGGGTTGCCAGCGAAATTGGCCAATTCTACCGTGATCTCCCCGATGCCAACACAGATGCCAACGCCGATGAGCAGGAGTATCACCACGACTTCTAAGCGACCGAAAAGCCTAGATAAACGGCTCGATCGCCATTGGTTCCATACCGTTTTGATCTCTGAAATCTCCGGGCTATAACAACAGGATCCACTGGATTCGTGGCGATAGCAGCCATGTTCCTCTATATCTTCTGTACTCAAACAGGAGATAACCCATGAGGCACATCAGCGAAAACGGACTGTTTTTGCTGCTTTTTTTGTCGTTGTTACTGGCAGGAATGCCGTGGGCGATGGCACAGGGCAGGGATTTCAGGCAAGCCCCCAGGGCGCTGACGGCGATCAAGCAGGGCCAGGCGGCCCAGCAAAACGGCAATCTGCACAAGGCGATCGCCCTCTACTGTGTCGCGGCCAGCACCGGCAACCCCGAAGGATACTTCCGGATCGGCCGCCTGCTCGCCACCGGTCCCGCCTCGGTGCGCAGCGCCAAGCTGGCCAACAGCTATCTCGCCATGGCGATGCGCCTTGGCAACCAGCAGGCCGCCCGTTACTACAACGCCCGCATCGGCAATGCCCCTATGGGGGACCAGTGCGGCATCGGGATCCGTGGTGGTCAGGGGGGCTATCTGGCCCAGCTCCCCTCCACCCCCTTCAATGTCGACTCCTGGGTTGCGCGCCAGCCACCCGCCAAGCAAAAACTGGTCACCATGCTGCGCCACGCCGCCAAGCACCATAAGGTGGATGCCCGGCTGGTGCTAGCGATTGCCATCGCCGAATCCAACCTCAACAGCCACGCCGTTTCACCCAAGAATGCCCAGGGGCTAATGCAGTTGATCCCCGAAACCCAACTGCGGTTCGGGGTGACCCGTCCATTCGATCCGGCCCAGAACATCAAAGGCGGCGTCACCTATCTCAAGTGGCTGGATCGCCGGTTCGATGGCGACTGGGTGCTGATCTCGGCAGCCTACAACGCAGGGGAAAATGCGGTGGAACGCTATGGCGGGATCCCCCCCTATGACGAGACGCAGGAGTACGTGAAACGGGTGCTCTACTTCGCAGGACACAAACAACCCTGATCCCTATCACCAGAGCGGGCTCCAGACAAACCGATCTATTTACAAAACAATTAATAATTTGCGCAATCGTTTGCTCACAAGTAGAATCCGGCGCTTTCCCGCAGCCCCGACAGGTAAAACATGAATTTCTTTAAACGGTTGATGTGTCTGATCGCACTGTTTTGCGCCCCCTTCACCCACGCTTCCAACCCCGCATCCGCCCCCATCCTGATCCAGGGAGCGATGGACGTTGAGGTCGATACCATGGTCGCCGCCCTGCAAGAGAAACAGGCGCTGACTATCGGCGCATGGACATTCTGGCAGGGCACGCTGGCTGGCTATCCGGTGGTTATCTCCCGTACCGAGGTGGGTCTGGCCAATGCTGCAGCCGCCACTACCCTGGCCATCGAGCGCTTCAAGCCGCGCCTCATCATCAACCAGGGCACCTCGGGCGGCCATGATCCGGCGCTTCATCGCGGCGATATCGTGATCGCGACCAGGAGCTTCAACATGGGCGCTTATCGCAGTGACTTTACTCCGGCAGATCAGGGCATTGATCCGCGCAAATGGCACAACTTCGAGGTGACCATGCGACTGCGGGAAAACGGCAAGCTGGTGGAACACACCTCGTTTGCCGGTGACCCCGAGCTGGTTGGTCGCGCCCTTGGCATGGCCGACCGTTATCAGCACGGTCGCGTGGTGGCAGGCATCATCGGCACTGCCGATGAGTGGAACCGTCAGGTCGCCCGCATCAACTGGCTGCACCAGACTTACAACACGGCGGCCGAAGAGATGGAAACCTCCTCCGCCGCCCTGGTAGCCGAGGCCTACAAGGTGCCCTTTGTCGGGGTGCGAGTACTCTCCAACACCGATCTCCATGGCGAGGAGTTTGATCCGCAAACCGCGATCCACTGCCAGCAATTCGTCATCGACTACACCAAAGCCCTGATCAACAGCTTTAACAAGGCTTGATAGTGTCAGAGAGGCCGCCGCAATGGCGGCCTCTCAGTCTTGTCACCCTCCAGCCCCAACCAGACCGCCCCCCTCCATCTGCCTCTCAAGTCAGTCAGCCACAATCATCAGTAGACAGCCACCTTGCGCCCGTAGTGACGGTAATACCCCACCAGATTGCTGACCAGAAACAGCCCCTCCATCAGCGCGGCGACCGGTGAGCCCACCAGCAGGTTGTTGCCCAGCCAGCAGAGGGTGCCGAGCAGCATCCAGCGCCGCAGCTGGCGATCGTCGGGGCAAAACGCAGCCCGGGTTTGCAACAGGCTCGCCAGCAGCCCAATCCATGAGAGCAGGCCCTGATAGGTCGCCAGCGCCGCCGCACAGGCCAACCCCATGAAAAACCACATCAAGATGCGGTTAACCAGCCAGATACTGACCAGAAAGCGCACGCTGGCCAGCAGCAACAGGCTGGCGGCCGACCACTGCCCGAGCAGGGCAAAGTGACCGGCATTGAGCGCGCAGGATAGGGCCAGACAGGCCAGGATCCTGCGGCGATCCCGCAACTGAAACGACAACAGATCGAGCAACAAGGCCAGGCTCACCACCAGTTGCGACCACAGAAACAGCGACATCATCCACACCTCGTCCGTCATTTGGATGGCGCAGCATGAAGTGGCAACCAGCAGGTGGCATTAACCTGTGTTAATGCGGCGGCGGATCCGCGACAGGGTGACCGGGCTGATACCGATGTAGTTGGCGAGCTGTACCTGAGTGAGCCGCGCTGGCCAGTGGGGGAAGGTGTGGCAAAGCTCCCGATAACGCTCTTCGGGAGAGTGCAGCAGCAAGAACGCCTCCTTGCGCTCCTTGTAACCCAGCTGCTGGCGCATGCAGACCGGCTGCCAGGCGGGCTCATCCAGCAAGGCGAGCGGCACCCTCACCACCTGCAGTTCCGTCAGCGCCTCCAGCTGGTAGCGGGCGGGCGACCCCGTGAGCCAGCTGTCATAGAGCAGGCAGAGCTCCCCCTCGAAGTAGAACTCCTTGCAGCGCTCCTGCCCGTCCCGGGTGTAGTGGCAGGCACGGGCGATGCCCGCTTCGATATAGAAGGCAGCATCCTGTTCGGCCCCTTGCGCCAACAGTGTCTGCCCGGTGCGCAGCGTCTGCCGTGGCAAGCGCAGGCTGATGGCTTCGCTCAAGGCGGTATCCAACCCCATTATGCACAGAAAGGCGGCCAGTGAGGGAACTTGAGGGGATGGGATCATGAGGGCTCCGGGACAAAACAGCAGCCCACATCATGCCCAAATTGCACGGCTGATGCAGCAAGACGTGACCCCGTCGGCAAAGGGGGGCGCCAACCGGGCGCCACCTTTGCCCACCCCTGTCCGTTGGTTTACAATCGACGGGTTTTTTGGAACCCGGTTGACCTGTGTCGACCTGGCCCCACCACGACATCAGTCTGTTAGTGCCAAGACATTAACCTGCTGAAAAGGAAGAGAATTAGCCAATGGCTCAATTTATTTACACAATAAACCATTGGAATTCCAGAAAAGCCATGCAGAGCCGCCATGAGCTAAATAAAGCCTTTTAAAACCTACACTTAAAGATAATTACAATTGGCTTTTAGCGGCTTTTTTTGGCTCTTTATTTGGCCCCATTTTGGCCCCAATCGTGATGCTTCGTCGTTTTTTGGCCCCAGGATGGCCCCAAATTTCAGGCATGTTTTCAGGGGCCATCTGCATTAAACGTAACAGCTCACTTGTATCAAAAACATCAATAACAGCATCAGTATGACGACAGTATGCTGCAAAGAAAGCAGGCGCCATCGAATACAGTATCCGACTCAATTGATACTACCATGGCCATTGATGCAACGGCTGCTACAGAACCAAACAGAAACCCGCTCAACTTCATGAATGCGCTGGCTGCGCTGTTGTTCTCTTTTGGATAAACGAAAACCACTGCATCACTAGGAAGGTGCCACTCATGGCTTAGGCTTGCTGCCTGGGCAATCATTTCTGATCTTGTTGCAGCTGATGAGTTGAATGGTCCACACAATTTCCCACCAACTTGGAAGTACACATCAAAGTCCATCTTGTCTATCTCTTGGCTAGTTATTGATTAATCCGCCAGTTATGGTCTGACCAGAGAAATCTACCCGTAGGGAGCCTGCAAAGATATACGGATGCAGCTACAGTTTTTCATATATGAAACAACTGTCAGATCTGACAGTGGAACAACAACGAGCACGGGCAACGTTGTAACTCCGGGAGTTGCCCAATGAAGAACAGACGTAAGGCATATTTGACTGCAGACGAGCTTGATTATGTGGCTGCCGCCAAGCGCTACTTGGCCGCCATTCTGGCTGAGAAGGGTATTAGCGAGTCGCAGCTGGAGGAGATGACCGGGATCCCGGTATCAACCTTAAGCCGCTGGTTATCGCAGGAAAGGGGTGAGTTCATGACGCTGGCAGATGCCGCGCTGATCTGTCGCGCTATCGGTATCGATGTGCAAGCCATGCTGCCACCGGCAACATGGGGCTGCTCGCATCCAGATAGTTCGAAGATGGTGGTGTTCTTGATGGGGATACCGCTGCCACACCTGAGGTGGCTGGCGGATACCTATGAGAAGGGGATGGTAGCCCTGCGCCAATGACGCAGGGATTGGTGTCAGATAACAGGCGCAGGCTGAACAGGCCACTGAGGAAGGTTAGGCCAGCCATCGTGCTCTGTAACCAACGTCAGTTCGTAGCGGTAGCGTTGCCAGTCTGATAGCAGATTGGTGTGCTCCGGCTTGGCATATCCGCCATCTACAGCCGGTTTGATGATGGCGATCTGCTGGGTGGCATTGGCGATGAGTTTGGCCTGCTCTGCCTGTGCAGCTTCCAGTTTGTTCTGTTGTTCAGCGGCTTCATCTTTTACCCATGCTTTACCGTTCCAACGATCAAAGGGTGAGCCAGGAATCAGCATGGTCTGATCTGCTGGCAGTGGGCCCAGCTCGACTATCTCGCTGGCTGCGCGGGTCACGGTGTCGTAAGCCAGCTGGCCGCGCAGATCGAGCACCTGCTCCCATCCGTTGGTGCTGCGCACCCATACCATGCCGCTGGCAAGCGCACCTTGCGGGCAGTCCATGAATGCCCATGCTGGAATGCCTGTATGTTGTGAAATGAATTCATCAGACTCACCAAGATATTCTCGGGTGTCAGGGTGGCAGATATAACAGCGTAGATAGCCGGATTTATCGGCAAACCCTGATTCATTGAGTTTGATATATTGCATTATTTGATCCTCATGATTGGAGTCATCGCGATGCTGGCCATGCGGGTTTCTGCAGCAGTAGGAACAACGCGAGAGGCATCAAATGACAAGTTTCTGAACTGCTGCTGGATTGCGCCTGTAGCCAGAGAACTAAAACCAGTACCGATGTATGTCATGGCGCCACTCATAACGCTTGGGTCTGCTGTAAATACGTTAGCAACAAAACCGGTTATATTTCGGATCGCATCACCCTGTTCAGATAGAATAGAGCGCCCGGGGTCGCGACCGCGCCCGTTGTCCCACCAACGCAGCGCTAACCCGCGCGGGTCAAATGGGATTTGTCCTGACGGGAAAATGGCGGCCAGTTTCGGAAGCGCCACTTTGTCAAATGTCTGGTTCTTTACGATGACAAAGCGATCATTTGGCGGTGTATCACTAACCCAAGGCAGAACCACCCCAATCGGAATCACCGTATCAAGAATAATCTCGATAGCCTTGTAAAGTTGGTTGTTCTCTTGTTTTTTGAGTGGCAACCCACTCAGTTCGATAACGTTACAGATTTCCTCCTGCATCGCATCAAGAATATCTGGGCTGATCTCTGTTGCTGGAGTGCCTGTTTGCGGGTCGCCTTTGGTAAATCCATCCTTGCCGGATCCGAACTTGTCTTTTTGCCGTGATGGCGTATCAATTCGATGCATATCGCTCTCTCCAGAGAACTGGAAATAAAAAAGCCCGCGCAATGGCGGGCACTATTAGATTGAGGCGTAACGCTACTTGGTAGCCAACACTTTGTCGCAGGGGTAAGGCACCAGAATGGTTTTGCCATGGTGAACCTCCTCAACCTGACAGACGGGGCCTGGGGCCGTGGCGGTATTCCACGCCCAGCCAAGCAGCACGGCGACCACAATCGCAGTGATAGGTTCGAGACGAACGATCATGATTCCTCCTACGCCCAGACATACTGGGGTGTATCTACGGTGACGGCAACCGGCGCCAGCGCGGTGGCAATGTCTGGTTCTTGGGTGCGCACGTTGGCGTGATAGCCATGGACTGGCTCGCGCACCACGATCTCCACCCCATCAACGACTTGCACCTCGCCTGTTGGTCTGGTGACCATGCCGGTCGGTAGGAGCATCAGCGATGCTGTTGGGTGATGGAGGGTGCCGGTCTCGCTGTCTTTGATAAAGCCAGCGGCAAGAAGGGCCTTTTCCATGGCGGCCTTATCGGACGCCTTTAGGTTGATGTCGATAAAGTCTGTCATGCTGATGCTACTTTAAGTTGATCGGAAGTTAGTGGTTTTTTTGTCCAGATTTTCAGATCGCGAATATGTCCGTACATCGCCATGTCATTGGCACCGTTCCAGCGATTGCCAAGAATGATCGCGGACTTACTGGACACTGCACCGCCACTTCGTGCCTGCGGAGATTGCAGCTTACCGTCAAGCGCCACTGTGATTGTGCCGTCAGCTGCTACCGAATACGCCAGATGATGGCGCTTGCCCAATGGTGCATTGATGCCGTATACCTCTTTTCCGGCATGGCGAATTGTGATGGATGCCCCATCAGCAATAATGCTGGAAAAGTCGCTAAGTTCCAGAATGCGGTGAGCACCAGTGTTTACTGTGTCAAACTCCACGGAGAGACTAAATCCAGTCTGGCTCTCGCCCAAATTGAGCGACTGAGGGAGTGTGGCTATATCCGCCGCGCGTGTTGCGGCAGCACCTGATGTCGGGATGATAGACTGTGGAAATGCGGTCTCAGTTAGCTGGAAGTTTTTAATAATAACGCCCTTAACACCGTCAGCGTCGTAGGCTGAATACGCCATGTAAGGCTCTGCCATTGACCCGCACCCAACCACAAAACGCCGCCACAGTGGTTCCCCTGCTGTATATGCCGGAGTCGAAACCGTAATCTTTATAAAACCATCAGGGAGTTTCTCGTACTGAGTGACTGACAGCCCGTGGTTTGTGCGTTTTATCGATCCATCAAGCAGGCTTACCCCAATTCCATTATCAGCTGCTGCCGTATACGTGCCTCTAAACCCGAGTACGATCATATCGTACCCATCAGCCTTGACAGTAACGCTCAGCGAGATCGGCCTGGACGGCTGGTCAGAAAACAGGGCCTGCGCACCGATAAGAACTGCCTTATTTGTCTGACCGGGTGCTGGAGTGATTTTAACCCCACCATCTTTTCGTGCCGTGGAATAGTTATCCGCTTGCAGTTGCCCCGCAACAACGTCATACCCGAATGAAAATGGTGCTAAGTTTGTTCCACCACCCTCCAGCAGCAGGCCGTTTTTCTCGAACCTAGGCTCATTAATGGCGGCGGTTTTGAAGTCTGAATTTTTGTCGGTGCAGGTTGCTGCCGTGGCTCTGGAAAAACTCACATATCTAGCAACTACGTCATCACCTATTTTTACCTCACGCCCATTACCAACGAACATTCTCAACGAATCTGTAAGAGGCGCCCACACATCAGGAAGCGGCAGGGAGGCGAGCGCGATGGCATCAGATACTGTTTCCAGCCCGGAGATCTGCGATGCCAGTTTGGCCGAGTCATCCGCTGCTTTGGCGCTGGCTGCTGCTTGCGCGGCAAAACCGGCGGCCGCATCTGTGCTGGGCTTGAGGTTCTGCTTGACCCGCTCTGCCAGCGTAGGCTGATCGGGGTAGCCTGGTACTGGAACCATCTGCCCCTCTTTCCCAACAACAATCTGGTTAAAAGTGCCTACCGTCTGCTCGACGAGCATAATCGCTTCGGTGGGGTCTTTATCGGTTACTGCCATCAGGTATCTCCAAATCCCAGACAGCATGCTGCACGCATCGCATCAGCTAGGCGGATCATGTTGTCGTGGTCGGTGGTATAGACGAAATTCAGAATGGTGTGAGAGGGCGCCTTCTTGCCGAGGATGCACTGCATGACGGCATCCCCCCAGACGCAGAGCGAACTGCCAGCCACCGATCCAGCCCGCATGTAGTCAACGTTCATGCGCGGCAAATTAACCTGCCAAACATAGCGCCACTCAGGGCCATAGATAGGGGATCCAACCAGGCTACCGGCACAAAACACTGAGCCGTGGTAGTTGGAGATGGTGGCATCCGGATAGCCTAGTGAGACTAGCAGCTGCAGGTAATATTCAGCGTTGATACCGCCAAGCGAGTTGATCTTGGCATCGAGGCGCTGCTGGCGTTCCCTGATGGTTGCTGAGCCTGGAACCTCGCACTCATCAGGCAGGCCGCAGATACCCTCGTAGCGGGTAAGCAGCACCGTAGTTTGCTGAGGATCGCTCTCTTCCTGCGCCAGTGCATCGGCCCGCGCTGCGGTGCGGGACAGCTCTGCGGCACCACTGGTGAGCAGGGGGTGATCCCCATCCCATGCCGGGCCATATGGGAGAAGCTTCTGCAGCTGGTCGGCGTAATCTGCGGCGGTCAATACCATGTTGTGGTCCCCAGCGCGACTATCTCTCCCTTAGCGGTGGTTAACTCGGCAGCAGGAGCGAGCAGTTGGTGCTTGTACTCGCCGTTGGCGGCGCTGATGGCCTCCGACAGGCGTGACGGCGCTATGGTCTGTTCAGGCCCACCCTCGCGACGGTAGAACTCGCGCAGTGCGGCGGTAACGGCAGATCGCACTGCCGGCGTGTCCGGGGTGACCTTGATGCGGTGAGCAACTCTTTTCAGGTTAATTCCGAGCAGATAGAGCTCTGCTGCAGCCACCGGCGCTTTCGGTGCGATATGCTTTTTGGCAGCATCAATGATGGCAGCTGATGGAACCATCGCCTCTGAGTTGTCATCAACAAGAAATACCCCGACCGTGCCAGGCCCCATCCAGTGACGATAGCACCAGGCTCTGGTCACCCCGGGAACCTCTTCGGCCCAAACCTGGTAATCGGTATCAGCCCCACCCTGCGGGGTAAAGAACCAGCGATCAATCACCCTGGCCCTCCAGTCATCGACACTCTCAAGGTCGGTACCGCCCTGAACGCTGTCAGCTATACCGGAAGATGAGAGACCGGCAACAGGTTCGGAGAGGATCAGCCCCTCGCCATCATCAAGGTTTGTGTGATAGCCGGTTTCGGAGCAGGTGATCGGCAGGCGCAGCACGCCGCCGGATGAGGTTGCCGCCTCGGTGGCAACATACTGGATCGGGGTACTCCCCTGATAGACTGCCACTGCTCCGGCCTTGACCGTGATGCCATCGCTGACACCGGAGATCCGCAGCCAGCCGGAAGCAGGTTGCGCCTCTTTGCGGGGGCACTTTTTCATGCCTGCATGGCGCAGCAGCCACTGCTCATCACAGAGATCCGGCAGCAGGTTGCGCTCGAGGTATTCGATATGGCCGTTCACCCCGTGCACGGCGCCAGCATAGGCGCGGGCGTAAACCTCGGCATCCGAGCGGCGCAGCGGATCATCCAGCTCAGCCATCACATCGGCTCGCACCCGCTGGATAATCTCGCGCAGGGTTGGGCGCAGGGAGTAGCTAGACATTGACGGCCTCCAGAATGTCGGGGATGGTAATTTGCTGGTCAGACCCATCAACGGTGAGTGTCACGACCAGTTCGGCGCCGTCAATCTCGCGGCGGCGGCACTCGGCATCGATGCGGGTGACCAGCTCGTCATCTTTCAGCCAGGCCAGTGCCTCGAGGGCGTAGTCGCGGGCCCGCTCACGCACCTTTGGCATATTCTTCTCGCGCCGAAGCAGGTAGAGGCGACTGCCGATCCGATCACCGGCCACGGTCGGGTAGCTGTCTCCCCACCATCCGTACGGGCGATCGCTATCGTCGGAGGCGCCAGCGCGGCGCCAGGTGAAGAGGCTGATAAACACCGCCCTGTGCAGCGGGTGCAGCAGGTCGCCGGAGTCGGTGAGGACGCCGTTGACAGAGATCAGCATGGGGTTACTCCATCCGGTTTTTTGGCTTGCCGGTCGGGGTGCCGCCGGGGTGTTCGTGGTCGTTGAATTGGTCGCGCATCTTCTGCATGGTGCCGGTCTTGTCGCTGATCTCGCCGGTACACTCAAGCAGCGGGGTATCGAAGCGGGCCTTGGTCTTGGCCTCAACCTCAAGGGTCAGGGTCTTTATCTCAATGCGGCGCCCCCTGCGCAGCACAATGTGATCCCCCTCATCGGTGTAGAGCGCCACCTCTCCCGCTTTCAAGCCCTTCAGTCGGTAGCGCCGATCGGCCACGACCAGCACCACACCGTGTGACTTGTCACCATCCGGGAAGACGGCGACATGATCTGCTCCTGGATGTGGGCAGGAGGTGTACCCATACGGCTCGAGATGCTCGACATCGTCTTTCAGCTCGCCGCCCAGCATCTCGATCTGCACCAGCTGGCACTTGGCCGCCGAGTTGACCAGCCTGATCACGCCGCGGGAGAGCAGGTTGCGGATGGCGTTTTTCAGTTCACGCATCAGAAAATGTCCTCATCCTTGCTCTTGCTGGCGGGTTTTGGATCCGGCACGTCAGGCAGATAGGCATCGGCGGGGCCGACGCGCAGGGTCGCGATGGTGCCGCTATCGGTGCGGCTGTACTCCACCTCGGCGATCACCAGTTCGTCACCGGCAAAGTCGTTATGGGGGTCGAATACCGGCACCACCATGTTTGGCAGCCACAGTGCGCCGGACTCCTGCCGCCAACCGAGCACCGTATAGGTCGCCTCTCGCGCCTTGGCCTCACGGCGTCGGGCCTCGAACTCGCACATGGCACGGCAGCTGGCAACGCTGGCCTGGCCGGTCTGCTTGATCAGCAGCGGGCGATATCGGCCAACCTTGCCGCCTACCTTGTGGCTGACCTTGGTCGAGCTGGATTCACCGAAGTCGTCATCGGTGCCCGCTCGCTGGCCTGCGACCCGGTATTCGGAGTGGCAATCGCTCTGATCTTGCGGGGCGCTGCAGCTGAGGATGTTTTTGCCATAGACCAGCGGCGTGGTGGCCCGCAGCGCACCTACCGCCCCGAAGTGCAGATCGCCGTTGGCATCGTCATAGGCCAGCAGGCGCTGCTGTTGCATCATTCTGTCGATGGCCTCGGCCACCGTCTCTCCCCAGTCCACCGAGAAATCGGAGATGGGGGATTGTCCGGCCGCGCCGAACACCGATACCCCGAACGGCTGGCAGAGCGCAGCGGCAATTTGCTGCGGGGTCTGCCCCCTGAACTGGCGCACCGTGGCGGCGCTGTCGATCAGGTCGCCGGTGCGGGAGCGCCCCCGAATGGAGCGGGTTATGCTGCGGGCGTCATAACTCACCGGCTTGGCATCGACGTAGCCGGTGAGCACCAGATCGCTGCCGATCAGCACCTCCACCCTGTCGCCCTGCTTAATCCCAGTGGATACCGCATCAAGCAGCTCGCCCTTTTCGCTGGCCCGCCTGGTGACTTTCACCTCGAAATCGCGAGCCAGCCGGTCGATACCTGCGCTGATCCGCATGGCCGTCCAGCCATACCAGGCATTGCCATTGATCCGCAGGTGGTACTCGTCGCTCATGATGCCAATGTCCTCAGTGGTTCTGGGGGCACAAAGCCAGGGTTGGCGATGTTGTTCTTGGCGATCAGCTCATCCGCCCTGCCGGCATCGTCGTACCACTCCGCCGCCAACACCAACGCTGGCACCGTGTCGCTCGGGGTGCGAGTAACCAGTTTTGAGGCATGCTGTTGCTGCTGGCGCAGGGTGCTGACCAGTTCGCGGCGCAGATCCCGCAGCGCCTGATAGACGCCATCGTCGGTGGTGCGCTCGCTCTCCTTGTCGATCGCCGCAATGATGGTCTGGCGGGTCTCCTCCAGCTCATCATGGGTCGGGGTATCTATCGCCTCGGCGGGCGGGGTCACCACCACGCTATCGAGCGCGGGGGCTCGTGCCGGGGTGGTGGTTGGTTGGCTCGGCGGCGGCATCAAGGCCACCGCCTGGGCGCTGCTGGCAATCAGGTTGACCCTCACCAGCTCGGAGACGCTGTTGGTCAGCCGATCGGCCTGCTGCTTGTCCTGCGCCGCAGATGGCCACACCCCCACCGGCCTGGCTGACGGGGTCTGCGAGGCGGTGGCGGTGCGGTTTGACAGCGACAGCAGGGAGCGGGCGGTGCTGCTGGAGCCCTTGCCGGCATCCAGCACATCGGCGAGACGCCGCGAGAAGATCCAGGCGGTAGAGGGGGGCGGCATCAGCACGCCCAGATCCCCCTGCAGCAGCCGCATGGTGGCAGACATCTTGCCGTCAGCACTGCCGAGCATGTCGGCCACATCGCCAAGCAGGGCTGATGCGTGCTCGACGGTGGCCATCGACATCCACTCCGGCAGACCGTCAAGGCCAAAGGCGCTGGCGAAGGCGCTCTGCGCCCGGTCGAGCAGGCTGGTTGAGCGACCCGCCAACAGCGATGAACCGAGCGGGGTGGCGGTTGGCCACTCATCCTCGCCAGACTCCACAAATGTGAAGCTGACAACACACATGCCGCCATCGGCCTTGCTGTGGCTGATTCGCTGCTTGCCCATCACCACCACGTTCATCCGCCCGTACCAGGGGCTCACCAGCTCACCTGGGCCAACCTGCTCGAGCGCCGCAATCAGCCGATCCCGCTCGGCGATAAAGTCTGGGCCGATCAGGTAGGCGGTGATGGCGTATTCCCGGGTCTCGCGCCCCATGTCCTCGACGCTGGGAGTGTCACGGCCGGGATACTCATGGACCACGGTGCGACGACCGAACTGCAGGTCATCGCCTTCAACCTTGAATGCCACCCCGCGAAAGGATGCAGGCTGCAAACGGTCTGTCCTGCTCATACATCCCCCAAAAAAGTACCTGATTACCCATGACCCTCAGCCAGCTTCAAGAGCCGATATGGCATCGGAGGGCTTGCCACGACTGCATGCCCCA